>NZ_JBIMSN010000154.1:0-117229 GCF_043944905.1 Antrihabitans spumae | reverse complement strand
GCTGCGCCGGGTGCTGTCGCCTGCCCACTCACCTACCCATTTTCGAGCCAGTCTTTTCGGCGGGTCGGCCCTCCGAAAAGACTCACGAGGTGTGGCGCGCACGCTCGGCGCCCGGGCTGAGACCACGCCTCAGGACACCTTCCACGCTTCTCTCGGCAGTGGATGTCCGGTCTCGAGCAACGACTTCAGATTCGAAAGAACTGCCGCCCAGCCGCCAGCGGCGCGGGCGCGGTCAGCGGCATCTGCGAGGTCCTCGTGCGTGACGGTGAGCCGCACGATTGCATCCTGGCCCAGGATGTCGAAGGTGACCCGCGAAGTGGTGTCGGGGATTGGGTTGTCGGGGTCGGTCCAGGTGAAGACAAGCCGATTCGGCGGCGAGCTCTCGACGATTTTTCCGACGACGTCGACCGTGCCCGAACCGTCGATCCGTCGATGTTCCCAACTCGACCCGACCTGCCAGTCCGAGACGTTGCTGTGCCCCCAATACTGCGCGGTGATATCTGCATCTGTGAGCGCGCGCCACACCACCTCGGGTGTGCTTTCGATGTAAGTCACGTAGACGTGTGACGGCCTGTCTGCCATGTCTTCCTCCGCTGTTCGTTTGATTCCGGCGAGCAGGCGCAGGCGCGGCTGCTCGAACTTGTCGATCCAACGTTCCTGAATCTCTTGTAGCGGAACAGGATTGAGGTAGTGCAGCTTTTCCCTGCCGCGCCGCACCGTGCTGATCAAGTTGGCCTGAATCAGCACGCCGAGATGTTGCGTCGCCGACTGCCTTGCCATTCCCAGTCCGTCGCACAGCTCCCCGAGTGACTGACCGTTCCGTTCGTGCAAACGGTCGAGCAATCCCCGGCGCGTTCGGTCTGCGAGCGCTTTGAAGACCTCGTCCATATCGGATCCCACAACTGCACTATATGCAGGTTTTTACCTGCATGTCTACGTGCGTCGGCCCGCTACAGACGAAAAAAGCGCCCGGCCTGCTGGCCGGGCGCTTCTTTTCGAATATCGAGCTGGGCTACTTCTTGTCGTGGCCCTTGAAGTCCTCCATCGAGCTGTACACGCCGACACCACTGAGGAACGCGTCACGCAGCCTCACGGGCAGCACTCCGCCGAGGAACTTGTTGAGGCGCGAGGTCCACGGGAGGATCAGGAACGGTCCACCCTTGATCATCTCGGTCCAGGTGTCGTTGACGACAGCTTCCTGCTCCAACACCGGCGTCAGGAAGATCTTCTTCGTGCCGTCGAACATTCCGGTGTTGATGTAGGTCGGGCAGACCGTCGTGATTCTGATGTGGTCGTGGCCCGCCTGCTCGAGTTCGAGGCGCACCGAGTCCGACCAACCGACAGCCGCCCACTTGGATGCCGCGTACACGGCCATCCGCGGGTTGGCGACCAACCCGGCAGAGGACGCGATGTTCACGACGCGTGACTCGGCACCCGACGCGATCATTCCGGGCAGGAACTCGAGCGCAACGTACATCGGCCCGAGCGAGTTGATCGCAACGGTCTGCTCGATGTCCTTGCGGTTCTCGGTCTCCCAGAAGTACTTGTTGCCACGCACGATGCCCGCGTTGTTGAACAACACGTCGACCGTGCCGACGTTCTCACGTACCGACTTCGCCGCCTCGGCAATCGAGTCGGCCGACGATACGTCGACCTTGTACGTATGGATCGTGCCGCCCGCAGCTTCGAGTTCGGCAGCCGTTGCCTTCAAAGCCTCTTCGTTGATGTCCCACAGCACGACGGCTGCGGCCTTTTCTTCGACTGCTCGCGTTGCGAACAGTTTGCCGAGTCCCATGGCACCGCCGGTGACGAGCACGGTCTTGTTTTCGACAGTCTTCATTTATTTGGATCCGATCGTTTTACGAGGGGTGGTTGGTCTGCTGCGTCATGCTATTTCACGCCGAGGAAACGCATGGCGCGCAACGCGAATGTCATCGTCGACGCCCAGGTCTCGTCCGACATGCCGGGCAGCGGAGCAACCGGAAGTAGGTGCTGCGCTGCGATCGTCTGCGAGTCGACGTACTTGAGGATGCCTTCGGACCCGTGCCGACGGCCCGTGCCCGAATCGCCGAGGCCGCCGGATGGTGCATCGACGCTTCCCCACGCTGCGATGAAGCCTTCGTTGATGTTCACCGCGCCCGAGTTGAGCTGCGCGGCGATCGTGCGTCCACGCGATGTGTCGCGGGTGAAGATGCAGGCGTTGAGACCGTAGGACGTGTCGTTGGCCTGCTCGATAGCTTCGGCGTCGCTGTCGACGCGATAGATCGAGACAACCGGACCGAACGTCTCGTCACGGTAGACCGACATCTCGGGCGTGACGTCGGCAAGAACGGTCGGCTCGTAGAAGTACGGCCCCAGCTCGGGGCGTGCTTTGCCGCCCGCGAGGACCGTTGCGCCCTTTGCCCGAGCGTCCTCGACGTGCGCGCTGACCGCTGTGAGCTGACGATCGAACGTCAGCGAGCCCATGTCGCTGTTGTAGGCGAGGTCGGCACCGAGTTCCATCTTGGCAACCTCGGCAAGGAAGGCCTTGACGAAGGCGTCGTAGGCCTCGGTGTGGACGTAGATACGTTCCATCGACTCGCAGAGCTGACCGGCGGAGCTGAAGCATGCCCGGATGGCACCTTCGGCCGACTTCTTGATATCCGCATCGGCGAGAACGAGCATCGGGTTCTTGCCGCCGAGCTCGAGCGAGTATCCGATGAGTCGGCTTGCTGCCTGTGCGGCGATATGGCGTCCGGTCGCCGTCGAGCCTGTGTAGTCGACATAGTCGGCGCGCGAAATCAGCTCGCCACCGATGTTGGAGCCGCGCCCGAGGACGACCTGCCATACGCCGGCGGGAAGACCAGCGCGCTCGGCAAGCTCGTTGGCCCACAGCGCGGTCAGTGCGGTCTGGTTGTCGGGCCGCGAAATGACTGCGTTGCCTGCGATGAGCGCGGGAATCGCATCCGACGCCGAGAGCGCGAGCGGGCAGTTCCACGGGGAGATGATGGTGACGACACCCTTGGGACGCTTGATCTCGTTGACCTGCGTGAGGAACAGCAGGAGACCGTTGCGGCCACGGGATTCGAGCAGCGACTTCGACGCGTTGGCGTAGTACCGCGCGTTGATCGCAACATCGCCGACCTCGTCGAACGCGTGCGTGCGTGCCTTGCCCGTCTCGATCTGGAGGATATCGAGGATCTCGGACTGCTCGCTGAGGATCAGATCGTGGAAACGCTTGAAGATCGCTGTGCGCTCGCCGATCGGGCGTGCAGCCCATTCCCGCTGCGCGATGCGTGCGGTTGCGAATGCCTTGTCGATGTCCTCGATCGACGACTGCGGAAGATCGACGATCTTGCTACCGGTGGCCGGTGCGGCAACCTCTACCGAGGGCGCACCCCCTGCGACGGCCCGTGCCGCCAATCGCTTCACCAGCTCGACGGGAAGCGCCCGCTCCGAACTGGTCGAACTAGCGGTGCCGGCGGGCTGTGGGATTACGGTGGTCAATTCGAGGCCCTTCGTTGGACATGTGGTGCAGCTCATTTTCCGAACATTGCTGTTCAGCTAACAGTGATGTTAGTTTAATCACGGAGGTGCCATGGATGTCAAGGTTTCGGGTGCTCGTCGCGGGCGCCCGCCGCAGACCGCCGAAGAAGCCGAACGCGTGCGAGCTCATATCGTCGCTGCCACCGGCGAGGTGTTCACGCGGGTCGGGTCGCACGGTTCGAGCGTCGCGCTGATCATCGAACAGGCGCAGATCGCTCGTCCGACGTTCTACCGCTATTTCGCGAACGCCGAGGAGCCGCTGCACGTGCTGCTGTCGGAGTCCGACGACGCGTTGATCGATCGCGCTACGTTCGCAATCGAGTCGGCCGAGAACGAAGTAGCTATGGCGATCTCGGTCATCGACGCGTACCTCGATTGGGCGCGCGCACACGGACCGATGCTGCGCCCGCTGTTCGGCGAGTTGTACGACGCCGCCTCCCCTGTGTCGCAACACCGAGAGGTGGCTATCGACACCATCAGCCGACTGGTAACCAAGAAGATCGTCGAACTCGGTCGGCCGCTGCCCGACCCGCTCGACTTGGACGCGCTGCTCAATTCGTGTGCCTACCTGGTCTATCGCGTGTCCACCACCGACAATTCGGATCCCGAGACGGTGGAACGTGCGCGGTCGACGATGATTCGCATCGCGATCGCCACCCTCGGCCAACCCGACGATCTGCTCCGCGCGCTCTCGGTCCCCGGGGTGTTCCGCGCCGAGAACTGAGGCGGCTCCGCCGCTCGTGAGTCCTTTCGGCGCGCCCGCCCTCCGAAAGGACTCACGAGGCGCGTAGCGCCCTGGTGTCGATTTTGCCGATTCTCGTTCGTATAGAAGATGAACCCGGCACAGGGCCGGGCATACGGAGGAGGATCGCGATCATGGTTCAGTACCTACTCAGCGTCTATCAACCCGACGGACCGACACCCGACCCAGCAGTGCTCGACGAGATCTCACGCAAGCTGGACGTCCTCAACGACGAGATGCGCGCTGCGGGATCGTGGGTGTTCGCCGGCGGATTGCATCCGGCGGCGTCGGCAACGGTAGTGCGCCACAAGGAGTCGGGGCCACTGATCACCGACGGACCCTATGTCGAGGGGAAAGAACACCTCGGCGGTTTCACTATCGTCGATGCCCCCGATCTCGATGCAGCCTTGAGCTGGGCCACCAAATTGGCCGCCGCGACAACGCTTCCCATCGAAGTCCGGCCATTTCATGGCGAACGCTGACGCAGCCGAGACGCCCGCGCCGGTGGCGTCACACCGCGACATCGAGGCGGTGTTTCGTGCCGAGCACGGGCGAGCGGTCTCGGTTCTGGTCGGCACGTTCGGAGACATCGATATCGCCGAGGAAGCCGTGCAGGAGGCGTTCGTCGCGGCGGTTCGACGTTGGCCGTCCACAGGTCTGCCGCCGAGTCCCGCAGGATGGATCATCACCACCGCCCGCAACAGCGCAATAGACCGCTTGCGTCGCGAATCGTCACGACTGGATCGATACGAGAAGGCGGCGTTGCTTCACGCCGATGACGAACCCGCTGAGGAGGGTGCCGTGGGTGACGACAGGCTTCGACTGATCTTCACCTGCTGCCACCCTGCGCTCGGTCCCGATGTTCGCGTCGCACTGACCCTGCGGTTGCTCTGCGGCCTCGGCACAGCCGAGATCGCACGAGCATTTCTTGTTCCCGAATCGACGATGGCGCAACGAATCGTGCGAGCCAAGAACAAGATTCGAGATGCCAGGATCCCTTTTCGGATCCCCGACGAGGCCGACATCGACGACCGGCTGCGATCGGTACTGGCCGTCGTCTACCTCGTCTTCAACGAGGGGTTCAAGGCGAGTTCGGGAGATTCACTCGTCAGGGCGGACCTGTGCGGCGAGGCGATCCGCCTCGGTAGAGTTCTCGTGGCTCTGCTGCCCGACGAGCCGGAGGTCGTCGGACTCCTTGCGATGATGTTGCTGATCGATGCCCGCAGGGCAGCCAGGACGACGGGCGACGGCGCCATCGTCCTGCTCGCCGACCAAGACCGCACCCTCTGGAACACGCGGTCGATCGAAGAGGGTCACGCCCTTGTTCGCGCCTGCTTGCAGCGAAATAGTCCGGGGCCGTATCAGATTCAGGCTGCGATCAACGCCGTGCACACCGACGCACCGTCCTCCGCTGGAACGGACTGGTGGCAGATCGTCGCGCTGTACGACCAACTGCTCGCCATCGCGCCCAACGATGTCGTGGCGTTGAATCGTGCGGTCGCCGTCGCCGAGGTGGACGGTCCGCAGGTCGCGCTCGCGTCGATCGACGCGCTCGACCTGGACGACTTCTATCTGTTCCATTCGATTCGTGCAGCGTTGCTCGTGCGCCTCGGCCGCACGAACGATGCTGCCGCCGAATATGATTCGGCGCTGGCGCGGGTGTCCAATTCGTCCGAGAGACAATTTCTGATCGAGCGGCGGGCCGCGCTTCTGCTCGATGGAGACTCACGATGAGACGTCGTGTCGAGTCGGGCGAAACGACTGCATCGTTCAGACGTGCTCCGAGATCATCACGGCGACGGTATCGGATTCCAGTGCCTTGAACACGTGGGCCAAGTCGCCGGGGTAGGCGATGTAGTCACCGGGACCGAGTTCGATCGGGTCGGTAGCAGGACCGACAAGGGCGCGTCCGCTGCTGATGACGACATGCTCGACCACGCCGGGCATGTGCGGATCCGACTCACGGGGCGTACCAGGTTGTGCGGTGATCAGATACAGGTCTCGGCGGGCGTTCGGCGGGCACGAGGCTAGAAGCGTCGCGATGTAGTCGGACTGTTCCGACGCGACTGCGGGCCCCTCCCCCGCGCGAATCACCTGAACTCTCGGAGTCGGTGGTTCGACCAACCGCGCGAATGGGACGTCCAACGTCACGCTCAACGCCCACAGGGTTTCGACACTGGGATTGCCTGTGCCCGACTCCAGTTGCGACAGCGTCGATTTCGCGATTCCAGCCCGACGTGCAACTTCGGCGAGCGAGAGCCCGGCGCGTTTGCGTTCCCGCTGCAGCGACGCTGCAATGACAGCGAGGGGCGCACCACCGTTGCGATCCATGACAGTCCTTTGCGGGTTGACGAACACCTTCTCCGTGTTCAATATATACAGCTATGCGTTCGATATGGCGAACATTGGATAGAAACCAAGCCCGCGACGTCGGCCTGGTGTGCCTCGCAGACGGCATCGTCGGCATCTCGTTCGGTGCAATCGCCGTCGGTGCAGGATTCCCGATCTGGCTGCCGATGCTGCTGTCGGTCGTCGTGTTCGCCGGCGCCGCGCAGTTTATGTTCATCGGAATGGTCGCTGCGGGAGGCAATCCGATCGCCGCTGTCGCAGCGGGACTGCTGGTCAACGCACGGCACATACCTTTCGGGTTCGCCATCGGCGACGTGATCGGGGATCGGTGGGCGGAGAAAGTTGTCGGCGCGCACTTGATGATCGACGAGTCGGTGGCGTTCACTCTTGCCCAACGAGACCGCGCCAAGCGCAGAGCAACCTACTGGCTGACCGGTATCGGGCTCTTCATCTGCTGGAACCTCGGAGTCGTTGCCGGTGCAATCGGCGGATCCGCGGTCGGAGACACCGACGCGTTCGGTCTCGACGCCGCCTTCCCCGCCGTGCTGCTTGCGCTGATCCTGCCGTCGTTGCGCGATCCTGCTACGCGACGTGCCGCGCTTGCGGGCGGCGTGATCGCCCTCGCGACAACACCCTTCCTACCAGCCGGCGTTCCGGTTCTGCTGGCGCTCGCAGGTGTACTCGTCGGATACTCGACCCAACGAAAGACTGTGTCATGACCAGCTCGACTTCCCTGATCGCCGCCACGTTCGTCTTGGGCGCAGGGACTTTCGGCTTTCGATTCGCCGGGCCGGCGCTGCGGTCGCGTGTGCGCATTTCACCGAGTAGCGAAAAGTTGATGGCGACCGCGGCCGTGGTACTGCTGACCGCACTCGTCGCAACAGCCGCCCTCGTCGACGGTCACGACTTCGTCGGTATCGCGCGGCCGGCCGGAGTCGCCGTGGGCGGCGTACTTGCTTGGCGCAAAGCACCTTTCGTGCTAGTCGTGATTGCTGCCGCCGCGACGGCCGCGGGGTTGCGACTAGTCGGCATACCCTGACATCACGGACGTCACGCTGGATCCTCGCCCGCGGTATACGCCGCGAGCGCCCGCTCGGCTGCGAGCGCCGCAACGTCTTCCGGAGTACCAGCCGCGACGTTCGCCTGATACCAATCCTGATTGCTGAGTGTCATGAATCGCAGCCCCTCTGCCGTCGCGAGCCACTCCGCGCTCTCGCTCGGCAAGACTGCGGCCCCCGGATGCAGATGGCCTGCCAACCCAAGCAGGCTGAGGTCCCAACCGATTCCGACCGCCGACGGGCCGAACTGCGCCCAGATGTCGTCGCCGACGTGAGCGATGTGCTCGAGCTCGAACCGGGTCCGTTCGCTGCTTTCGGGGCTCAGTCGCACTTCGATCCAGCTGACGTCGCCACCGTATTCCCAGGTTGCGCTGAATCCGGTGGGCGGCGTACAGGTTTGGATCGTTCCGCTCGCATTGCCCTCGAGTTGGTACCTACCTCCCTGCACCAGGTCTCCCGTGATCGGCAGGAACCATCGCGGTATCCGCTCCACGTTGGTACATGCGTCCCATACGTCGTCGACGGTCGCGTCGTAGACCTGACTGATCGCCGTTACTCGCGCCTCCCCCGCCTCGAGTGTTCGAGCGCCTACGCGACGTTGTACGGCGCTGATCTGGTGGGTCACGTCGATCATGAGATGTCCTCTCCTCGAGAATCACGAAGTCGTCGTCCACGTTTACCGCGCGCGAGTTCGGTACCCAACGCGTCGAGCCGGGGTGTCCAGAAGCCGCGAAAGCGGTCGAGCCAGGCATCGACGTCGCGCATCGGACCGGCATCGACGGCGTAGATCCGCCGTGTGCCCACTGCACGTACGGTCGCGAATCCGGCCTCGCGCAACACCTTCAGGTGTTGAGATACTGCAGGCTGACTGATACCGAACTCGGCACGCACAGCATCGGAAATCGCACCCGATGTCGCCTCGCCGTCGGCAAGCAGTTCGAGAATCCTGCGCCGAACGGGATCGCCGAGGATGTCGAATGCGTGCACAACCATGTTGTATCAGTATCGTCTTATATAAGTCAAGAATGATAATCAAAGGATGTCGAGCTACGTCGCATCGTCTCGACGTCCCCTCCGAACAAGCAAGGCGCCGACCACGAAGGAGATCTCGACATGACCGACGTCAACTATTGGGCTGTACTCGTATCCGCTGCAGTCGTATTCGTCTTGGCATCGGTGTACTACGCCGTGTTGGCGAAGGTATGGCAGCAGGCAAGTCCCGCGGCCGCCGACGTTGCACCGGCAGCATGGAAGCCGCCTGTCGAATTCGTCCGCAGTCTCGTGCTGGCCTACGTGATCGCCTACCTCGCTCACGAGATGGGGATCGATACCTGGAACCGCGGCGCGGTGTTCGGGCTGGTGCTGTGGGTCGGCTTCCCCGCCATGCTGTGGAGCGGCGCGATGTTGTGGGAGAACACATCCTGGCGACTCGCCGCACTTCACGCCGGGGACTGGCTGATCAAATTGCTGGTCATCGGCGTGATAGTCGGCGTGTGGACCTGAAGGCCGTCGAACTACGCGGCGAAGGCCGCGTAACGGCCGTTCGCACCGATCAAAGTGTCGTGATCACCGGTTTCGACGATGCGGCCGTGATCGAGAACGACTATACGATCTGCGTCGCGAACGGTCGAAAGCCGGTGCGCGATGGTGATCGTCGTCCGACCGCGGGACAACCGGTCGAAAGCCTGCTGTACGGCGCGTTCGGTCTCGGTGTCGAGCGCGCTCGTCGCCTCGTCGAGGACGAGCACCCGAGGATTTCGCAGCAGCGTCCGCGCGATAGCGATGCGCTGCTGCACGCCGCCGGAGAACCTGTGACCCCGGGATCCGACCATCGTGTCGTAGCCGTCCGGAAGATCGACGATGAAGTCGTGCAGTTGCGCAGCACGGGCGGCTGCCTCGATCTGCTCGTCGGTTGCATCGGGTTTCGCGTAGCGCAGGTTCTCGCGAACCGTTGTGTGCAGGAGATAAGTTTCCTGGCTCACCACGCCGACGATGGCGGACAGATCGGTCAGCTTCATGTCGCGAACGTCGACGCCGTCGATCGTCACGCGTCCACTCGCAGGGTCGTACAGGCGTGCAACCAAAGCGGCGAGGGTACTTTTGCCCGATCCGGTCTCCCCGACGATGGCGAGTGTGGTGCCCGCCGGAACGTCGATGTCGACGTCGACCAGTGCGGCCGTGTCGCTACCCGGATACGCGAACGTCACCGCATCGATGCGAACGTGACCCGACACTCGAGCCGGGTCGACAACAACGGGATCGGCCGGATCGTCCACGTCGATGGGCAGGTCGAGGTACTCGAAGATCCGTGCGAACAAAGCGAGTGAGCTGGTCAGTGCCACACCGACATTCAACAGACCCATCAGTGGTCGGAAGAGTCCTGCCTGCAGTGCCGTGAAGGCGACCAAGGTACCGATCGTCATCGTGCCTGCGGTCATCGGCAGCCCCGCGCCGAGGTAGATGATCGCGGGAATGGCCGCGAAGATGATGCTCATCGACGCCATTCGCCATCGTCCGGCCAGTTCCGAGCGCAGTTCGAGATCGATCAGGCGAGTCGACGATGCCGTGAAGCGATCGATGAGTGTGCCTGCAGTTCCCATCGTCTTGCTCAGCTGCACCCCGCTGATCGACAGTCCCTCCTCGATCGTCACGTTGAGGTCGGACAGTTCACGCTGGCGCGCGGCCGTGATGTCGCGACGCATCTGTGCGACCTTGCGCGTCAGGTAGATCGCCGGCGGCATGACGACCAGAGAGATGAGCGACATCCGCCAGGACAGTGCGGCCATCGCGACGGCGGTGGCAATGGCCGTCGTCAGATTGGACGCGACCGAACTTGCCGTCGACGTCACCACCGATTGCATGCCGCCGATGTCGTTGGTGATTCGTGATTGGACCTCACCGGTCCGGGTGCGGGTGAAGAAGGCGATCGACTGGCGCTGCAGGTGCGCGAATACATCTGTCCGTAGGGCGTGCATCACCTGTTGACCGATCTTCGTGCTGATCCAGGTCTGCACGACACCGAGGACCGACGTCACTGCAGCAACGGCCACCATTCCGGCCACCAGCCAGGTCAACAGCGGAACGTTCTGTTTCGGCAGCGCTTGATCGATGACGGCGCGCAACAGGAACGGTGAGGCCATCGCGACGATCGACGACGCGACGATGATGCCGACGACGACGCCGAGCGACCATCGGTAGGGAACGAAAAGTCTCCAGATTCGGCGCAGCGATACGTCGCGCGCCTGCTGCTTTTCGTCGGCGCTGACAGTTCTGCGCCGACCGGGGCCACCGGATTGCATTATGTCCGTGTCCAAGTTCCACCCCTTTCGAAGAAGATATGCTGAGGTTACCTCAACATGAGGGAACAACAGCAAATTTTGTTACGCTATTCCCCATGGCCGAAGACCGTGGCAAACCAGCACTGTCGGAATTGTTCTGGGGTGTCACCCGCCGGCTGCGGCATGCCTGGCGTGAAACGTTGGCACCGTGGGACATCGCGCCGTCGCAGGCCCGCGCGCTCGGCGTGTTGGCGCGGCACGGGACGATGCGACTGCGCGACCTCACCGATCACCTACATATCGCATCACGCTCGACGACCGAGGTCGTCGACGCATTGGAAGACCGCGGCCTCGTCGAACGGGTGCAGGACCCCGCGGACCGACGGGCCACACTGGTAGCGCTGACCGCCCCCGCAGGAACCAGCACGGCAGCGGCAATTCAGGACGCACGAGACGCCGAGGCAGAGGCGTTCTTCGGCGCTCTCGACGAGTCGGATCGCGAGCACCTGACCCGCATCCTCGGAAAGCTGCTGCACTAGCCCGTGTCTGCCGGTCGGTGCGGCGCGGGTGCCGACGATACGGTTGACCGACAGATCATCCCGTCGACGAGACGGCGATGCTTGTGACGTTTCGGAGGAGGCTTGGGAGAATGGGCTCACGGGAGTCACGCGTCGGCTCACGGTTCGGTCCGTACGAACTGCGGACACTGCTCGGCAAGGGCGGGATGGGCGAGGTCTACGAGGCGTACGACACGGTGAAAGATCGCACCGTCGCAGTGAAGATCCTGTTCGAAGACCTTGGCAAAGATCCGACGTATCAGGAGCGGTTCCGCCGCGAATCACATTCGGCTGCTCGGTTGCAGGAACCACACGTCATCCCAATTCACGACTGGGGCGAGATCGACGGCGTCCTCTACATCGACATGCGGTTGGTGCGCGGTCAGGATCTGCGGTCGCTCCTGCGGCAGACCGGACCCCTTTCGCCTGCGCGTGCCGTCGCGATCGTCGGCCAGATCGCCGCAGCACTGGATGCGGCCCACGCGGACAACCTGATTCATCGCGACGTGAAGCCCGAGAACATCCTCATCACCGGCGACGACTTCGCCTATCTCGTCGACTTCGGAATCGTCCGCTCCGACAACGATTCCAAGCTCACGTCCCTCGGCGAGACCATCGGCTCGTATGCCTACATGGCGCCCGAGCGTTTCGACGACGTCCCGACCACCGGCGGCGCCGACGTGTACTCGTTGGCATGTGTGCTCTACGAATGTCTCACCGGTTCGAAGGCTTTCGGCGGAACGAGCGTCAATCAGCTGATCAGAGCGCACGTCGTGGGCCGACCTCCCGTGCCGAGCCGGGCGCGGACGGGAATCCCGATCGCCTTCGACGACGTGATCGCGCGCGGAATGGCGAAGGAACCGATCGACCGGTACCGCAGCGCAGGCGAACTGTCCCGTGCCGCCTACGACGCATTGAGCAACCCCGATCGGCACACCGCCAGCGAAATCGTCGATCGATCCGGTGACGCAACCACCGTCAACTTCACCGACAACCGCACGCGGACCTCTCGACCTGCGCCGCGACCTGCCCCCCGACCCGACCCGACACCCCCGACTCGGGTGAACACTCCTGCACCGCAACAGTTCTGGCCTACGCAGACGCCGCAGAACTATGGACCCGCGTCGAGTCCGATGATGTCGAATCCCATGACGTCGTACCCGCCACCACCACCGGTGCCACCGTCGCGCAACTCCAACATCCGGCCGGTGCTGCTCACTCTTCTCGCGGTCGCGGTCCTGGCCCTGCTCAGCGTAGGAGCGTGGTTCGCAGTGATGCAAACGGCCAAGGACGACAGCGCGACGTCGGATACCAGTGCCGTCACTCCCCCGTCAGAGACGACCGAGCTTGCGACGCAACCCGATTCGACCGATCGGCCGACTACCACCGCGCCGCGGACGAACCCGACCCCGGCGACACAAGCGTTGCGGCCGCTCTCGGGCTCGGTCTCGGGAGCGGACGAGCAAGGTTTCATCGACGTGTCCGGCGCTCGCTGCAACGATAGGAATCAAGCCTTGGCAATCGGCCGGACCCCTAGTTCGACCGTCGTCGTCTGCCGAACCGGCGTCGGCCGGATGTACTACAAGGGCGTTCGATCCAGCGATGGAGCCAGCATTGCGCTCGACGATCCGCAGCAGGTGGGCGCGGGTTTCGTCGTCGTCAACAAGACCGACGGCACGCAGTACCGAATCGACTCGTCGTCGCTGACGATCGTTCAGAACGGCGAGATTGTGGCATCGGAGCCGATGGTCGAGTACGCGTCACGCTGACCGCCTGCAGCCCTGATTCGCGACGAGGATATTCGCACCTGCGATGATCGCGCGCAACGCCGACTCGACACCGTCTGCGGCAATTGCCATCGCCCAGTGCCGCCGGCCGTTGTGTTCGCAATAGACGAATGTCGCCGTACCCTCCGCGACGCTCTGCTGGTGAAAAGAAAGCACCTCGACGCCACAACCGGCGTCGTAGAGGATCGAACTCAACGCCGCGATCGGGCCAGGAGCACTGACCCGCGTGCTGCGGCTGCGGCCATCGATGTCGAGCGTCGCGTCGTAGTCGCGCAGTCCGGTCGATCGGGGGGCGACGGTCCATGCGGAGAGTCGAAGCCGACCGGCGATCGGACTGTAGCGCTCGAGAAAGTCGTTCCAGGTCAGTCCTGCCGATTCGGCGCGAAGCGCACGCGGTATCGGGGTGGCGAAACGATCGGTGAACGGATCCGAGGATGCCGTGGAAAAGCGTGTGATGGTGCTCATCGTGATGGTCTTCCGAGCTGAAGGAAGGACCGGGTGGTTAGCACAACGACCCGCAGCGGGGGTCGGTCCGAATCAGACCCCGCTACGGCGGTGTACTATGAGCACGCGCTTCATAACCGAAGACAGTAGAGAAGCCACGGCCGACACGCAACCGCACCGTGGCGGTCCCCCGAGTGTGCCGCTGGCTAACTAGAAAGCATGTCGACGCCTCGGTGGCTGCTCTGTGCAGTTGCGCTCCTCACTGTGTTGGGCGTCAGCGGTTGCACGATCCCGACCCGCGAGGACGCGGCTACGACGTCTCTACCTGCAACGTCTCTTCCTTCGACTTCTGCCTCCGCTGCGGCGCCGACGCCGACCACGTCGGACCCGGCACCTACGACGCCACCACCGCCGACCGAGGCCGCTCCACCGCCCCCACCCGGCGGTCCTGTAGCCGCTCCCGCACCCTGCCTCGCATCGGCGGCGAAGCTCGATTGCGATATGCAGCAACGGATTTCAGCCGCAAACGCCTACATCGCGACCCGTCCGGGCACGGTCGGCTACGTCGTCGGAGATCGGGTGACCGGAGCGTCCTACCGCAACGACGGTGCCGATACACCCGTCTGGACCGCATCCACGATCAAGCTGGCCATGGTCGTCGACCTGCTCACTCGCAATCGTGCAGGTTCCATCACGCTGACCGACGAAGATCGCGACGAGATCCAACAGATGCTGCATTCATCGGACGACGAGGCCGCCGACGGCCTGTGGTTTCGCTACGCAGGCGATGATCACCTCACCTTCAACAACAACTTTCCGACCTACGGAATGGTCGATCTGGTCCCCTACGACGGCTTCATCGAATACTTCCCTTACTGGGGCTTCCAGCAGTGCACTCCGGAAGACCTGGATCGCCTCATCAACTACGTCCTCACCCGCATGGACCCGGCCGACACCGCGTACATCGTCGGCGAAATGCAACGGGTCGACCCGAATCAGCAATGGGGCGTCTGGGGTGCGGGTCCCGCCGCGGCGCCGGGCAACAAGGACGGGTGGTCGGAGGAATCGACCGGTTGGGTCATAAACTCCGTCGGATTCGCGGGACCCGGCCAGCGGTACACCCTGGCAATCATGAACTCGCTCAACGGCGAAGGCAGCTTCGACGACGGAACCGAGACGGATTCGCGTGTCGCCCAGTTGTTGTTCGGCGGCAGGGCTTGACGGTTTCGGTCAGCCCCGTGGCCGCAGCATCGCCGGATGCAGGGTCCGCGCGTCGCCGCGTACGTAGAGCTGCGCAGGCCGACCGCCGTCACGTGTCGTCGTCGAACCGCTCGGTTCGACGAACCCCGCTGTCGTTGTGACTTTGCGGTGAAAGTTGCGCGGGTCGAGCGTTGTGCCCCATACCGTTTCGTACACCCGTCGTAGCTCCGCGATCGTGAACTCCGCAGCGCAGAAGGCCGCGGCCAGTGGCGTGTACTCCAGCTTGTTGCGGGCTCGCTCGACGCCGTCCGTGAGAATGCGATGGTGATCGAACGCCAACGCGTCGGGCTGGGCGAGCACATCGGAAACGGCCAGCAATTCGACTGCGGCAGCATCACTTCCGGCGACCGGATCAACCAGGGTCGGCGTCAGCGCTAGGTATGCGGTCGTAACGACCCGCCCACGCGGGTCGCGGTCGGGCGCGCCGTAAGTACCCAACTGCTCGAGGTGAACGTCGGAGGAGCGCACACCGGTCTCTTCCTCCAGCTCGCGCGCCGCGGCCTGCAGCAGATCTTCGTCGTCGAGTACGAAGCCGCCGGGCAATGCTCGCCTCCCTTGAAAGGGCTCCACTCCCCTACGAACTGCGAGCACAACGAGTCGGTTCTGCTCGATCGTCAGGACAACGAGGTCGACGGCTACAGCTGCGGTCGGACGCAATCGATTGGACACAGCCACATCCTAATCGTCGACTTGACGATAAGTCACGAAGTCAGTTATCGTCAGTTTGACGACAAGGAGTAAGTCATGGCCGACATCACGAAGTTCTGGTTCCTGCGACACCTGCGGGCGAACCCGACCGCACACATCCGCCACCTGAACAGGGCGCGACTCGCGCACGACGGGACTGGGCAGGCCTTCTGGTTCCGGCCGCTCAACGCGGCCTTGAGCGAGATTCCCGTCGACGACCGCGAACAACCGCTGCTGTTTCACGCGCGCACCGTCGACTTCCAGGACATCACCGTGCAAGCCACCATCACCTACCGGGTGGCAGATCCCGCAATCGCCGCTGCCAGAATCGATTTCAGCATCGACCCCGACACCGGCGCATGGCGTGCACGCCCGCTCGAACAGGTCGGCGGTCTGCTGACCGAACTGGCGCAGCAGCATGCTCTCGATCTCGTAGCGCGGATGACGTTGCCGCAGGCGCTCGCGGAAGGAATGGCGTCGGTCAGGGAACGGGTTGCCGGCGGACTCGGCAACGATCAGCGCATCGTCGACACGGGCTTGTCGATCATCGACATTCGCGTCGTCGCGGTGCGCGCCGAACCCGATGTCGAACGCGCGCTGCAGACTCCGATGCGCGAGCAGGTGCAGCAGGACTCCGACAAGGCAACCTTCGAACGGCGCGCCCTTGCGGTCGAACGTGAACGTGCCATCGCGGAGAACGAGTTGCAGAATCAGATCGAACTCGCCAGACGCGAAGAGCAACTGGTTGCGCAGAAGGGGCAGAACGAGCGCAGACGCGCAACGGAAGCTGTTGCCGCGAACCAGGTTCACACCGAAGCGAAAGCCGCGCAGCAACGACTGCTCGCCGACGCCGAGGCAGACTCGACCCGAGTTGTCGGACTTGCGGCAGCAGACATCGAAACGGCAAGGTTGGCCGCCTATCGCGATGTCGACACGCACATCCTCCTTGCTCTGGCAATGGAGAAGCTGGCCGGCAATCTGCCGGAAATCGGCACTGTCAACGTCACACCGGATCTCGTTACTCAGCTGCTGACTCGTCTCACCACAGCGGGGACCTGACATGACACTGCCTCCGCGGGCGGTGATCGTCTACCGCACAACCGAATTCGACGAACTGCTCAGCAGCCACGGGACGAGGGCACAGGCCGCGTTCTTTCTCGAGACGCGCGGCAGAACGCTCGACGAGGTCGAAGCACGGCACAACGCGACCCACTCGGCGCTCGCACGTGTGTCGTCCGCGGTGCCGATCGACTGGCGACGCGGGCAGGTCGAGCGTAAAGATCTGAGCCGCTTCGTATTCGGCCCCGAGGACGTTGTTGTCGCCGTCGGACAGGACGGGCTGGTCGCGAACGTCGCCAAGTATCTCGACGCCCAGCCCGTCGTCGGCGTCAACCCGGATCGCGAGCGTAATCCCGGTGTTCTCGTCGCTCACCAGCCGGGCGATGTTCGAAAAGCCCTTGCTGCAGCTGCAGATCCGGCGAACTCAACAGGGCTGACCATGGTTCAGGCACGGCTGGACGACGGGCAATCGTTGCGCGCACTCAACGAGATCTACGTCGGGCATCCGTCGCATCAATCGGCGCGCTACCGCCTTCGCACTCCGGACGGTCGCGAAGAACGTCACTCGTCGTCGGGCGTCCTTGTCGGATCGGGCACCGGTGCGACGGGCTGGTGCCGATCCGTGTGGTTGGAGCGGGGCAGCTCGTTGCACTTGCCTGCACCCGAGGCCGAAACGCTGTGCTGGTTCGCGCGGGAGGCGTGGCCCTCCCCCGCAACCGGCGCCGATCTGACCGAAGGCCTGCTCAGCACGGGCGAGGAGTTGACGATAGTGGCCGAGTCCGATCTGGTGTTGTTCGGCGACGGCATCGAATCGGACACCCTCACCGTGTCATGGGGTCAACATGTCGTTGTGTCCACCGCAGCGAATCGGCTGAAAATCGTTGGGCGGCTACGCCGCTCGTGAGTCTTTTCGGAGGGCGGAACCTCCGAAAGGACTCACGAGCCCGAGGGGCCCAGGTCGGCAATCAGATCGAGCAACTGGTGCAGATTGGAGCGCAGGACCGGCAGTCGAGACAACGAGATGATCCGCTCGAGCAGCGGGGCTACGCGCCGGACGAGGAGCCTGGTTCGGGCTTGCCCTGGACTGGAGTCGTGGACCCAGAACAGCACGACGCCCATGTGCGCGAGCCACAGCAACTCGGGCAGCTCGGTAAGAAGCCTTTTGTCCGCTTTGATGACACTGCCCTCGACGACACTGCGCATGATCGCGGTCGAGGCTTCGCGGGCCTCTCGACTCTCCTCGCTGAACGGACTCAGCGGGCTGGTCGGTTCGGCGGCGATGGCGAAGAACTTGCCTGCGAACTGGTGATACGGCTCGGCGACGTCGAGAAACAGGTTCTCGGTGAGTAGCCACCGCTGAGCCAGTGAGGTCGTCGGCCCGAGACGACCGCGCACAGCCTCTTCGTGCAGATTCTGCATCCGGACGTAGAAGCCCTGGACCAATTGGTCCTTGGACGAGAAGTAGTAGTAGGCGTTGCCGAGGCTGACGCCTGCTTCCGACGCGACCGCTCGCATCGTCGTCTTGGCGTAGCCCTTCTCCTCGAACAGGCGAAGGGCTACGTCGACGATCCGCTGTCGGGTTTCTTCACCACGAGCGGTGGACGGTTCGGCCGGGTTGGTCACACCCACATCTTGCCCCGACATCACCGCGTCACCGTGGCACCGCGCTGGTTCAGCGCGCAGGCGCGGGCGGTACGGGCGCATACGACACGGGGACCATCGGCCGCTGCAGGTATTGCGGTTCCTGAGGCAGCTTGCGACCGCGGCGCAGCCGTGCCAACACGACGAGGTTGCTGAAATGCAGCACACCGAGGCCGAGAGTAACTGCGCCGAGCTTGCCTGCCAGTGCTTCGAACGCCGCTCGCGCGGTGGTGACGTCACCGTCGATGCGAAGCACAAGGGCTATGTAGCCGACGTTGATCAACCAGAACCCGACGACAAGCAGATGGTTGACGGCGGCTGCTGTTTCTTCGTCACCGTCGAATGCCTTGACGAGGAACGATCCCCCGTTGCGGTAGAGCAGGCGCGCGACGAAGAACGTCAGCGCAGCACTGACAGCGACGTAGACGGCATAGGTGATGGTGATGGTGTCCATCGGATCTCCTTCGAACGCAACTTGAACATGTTCAATTAGCGTAGCAGCTATTTGAACATGTTCAAGTATGCAGATTTCCTAGGACGCCGGCTGGTCGCCTCGCCGGTCCCAGCCGCGCTGCACTGCGTCGTACTCGGCTTTCGACAACGTGGCAGCGAACGCTTCCAACGCCCCGAGGGCGTCGGGACTCTGCATCAGGAGTTCGCGGATCGAAGCAGCAACGGCTTCGCGCCGACTGCGAGAGGGTTGGTAGTAGTACGCACGCTGCCGCTTCTCGCGCTCGACCCAACCCTTTTCGTGCAGGTGGGTGACGACTGTGAGAACGGTTGTATAGGCAAGGCGCTTGGACTCACCGAGACGGTCGACGAGATCGCGGACGGAGAGGTACTCCGTTGCCGCCCACAATCTGTCCATCACCTCGGCTTCTAGTTCTCCGAGATCTTTCATTTCTCGACTACTGCGCGATCGGTCCGGCGAGCTGGATGCCACGCGAGACAAGCCAGCCGAGGGGTTCGAGCTTCGCGCCGTCCGGTGCCCACACCTCGAAGTGCAGGTGCGGTCCGGTCGACTGACCACGGTTTCCGACAGTTGCGATCAGCTCTCCCGCGCGGACGTGCTGACCGGCGACAACCTTCGCCTCGTTCACGTGACCGTAGACAGCGATGGTGCCGTCGTCCTGCTGGACGCGGACCCACATACCGAAGCCCGAAGCCGGACCGGCCTCGATGACGACACCGTCGGTGACGGAGACGATCGGAGTGCCGATGGCGTTGGCGATGTCGATGCCGCCGTGCAACGTGCCCCAGCGCGGCCCGAAGAGCGACGTCAGGAGGCCGACCACAGGCACTGCCGACCGCGGTCGGTGCGCTTCCGCTTCGCGGGCCACACGGAGAGCCTCGTCGACGCGTTGGGTCTGCGCGGCGATCCAGTCGGCATGATCTGCGCGAATGGCCTGCTCGTCGACCGCGGCGTTCTGGTCGCCCTGCTCGGTTCCCGAAGGCATGGCAGCCGCGGACGAGGCGCCGAGCAGAGTGCCTGCTGCGACTGTTGCGGCGATGAAGCGGCCGGCCTTCGAGTTGCGGCGAGCTGCACGGTTGGGACGATTGGGTAACGAAACGGTTTCGAACATGGGATCGACCGTACTACTAAGCAGCATAGTTTCTGTGATCTGCCCGTGATAATCGGCTAGTTGATCTTAAAATACTCAACCAATTGTCCGAATTTCGAACATCGAATTGATCAGTAAATCCCAACCCTGACCTGCAATGATTCATGATCGAAATCGAGAGTGTGCCCGATTACTTTGTTAGGCCGGTCACATAACGGCCCCGTGATGTTTGAAATGCGCTTTTTTTGGGCCGCGAAGCTGCCCACCAGCAACCTCGAGAGCAGCAACAACACGTCGTCGAACACCGATATCCAGGTGCGTCAATGCAGGTCTGCGAATGCGGAAACCGCCCCGAAAAGTATCCGTTTCGGCCAGATCCGGACCGATACAACCCGAAATTCGACTCCGGCCGAAAGCACCCACACGATTGGAATTCAAGCGTTTGTGCCACGGCATTCCGGCAGCGGAATCAAGGCAACAGGCACTGCGTCGAAGGCCCCTCGCACGTATACCGTTCGAACGATTGCCCCACGCGGCCCGCTGACAGAGAATCGAGCGGAGCGATATCGATGACGGGGGACGATCTGTGTTCATGCGAACTCGTAGGGACCCTGCCGACAATTCCTTGCCGCCGCCTACAGCGGTCGCGCACACCGACGCCGTCGACCGACCGACCGGACGTCGAAGGATCGGCGTCGTCGAAGACCACGAGTCGGTTGTCATGGGTCTGACGCTGATGTTGGCCGACCAGGACGACCTCGAGCTAGCGGTCACCGCGCAGACGGTCCCCGAGTTGCTCGCCACCGGCCTGACCCTCGATCTTGCGATCCTCGACCTGCGGCTCGGTGACGGGTCCTCCCCCACCGGCAACGTCGAACTGCTCCGAGCTGCAGGTATCGACACACTTGTCTTCACCGGCGCAGAGAACCCGTACATGGTTCGCCTCGCGGCGCGGGCAGGCGTTCTCGGCGTTGTCCGAAAATCCGAAGCGCGGGCGGTTGTCGTCGAAGCGATTCGCGCAGCCGCATACGGCGAACAGGTCGTGACGACGGACTGGGCCGCGGCAATCGACGGCGACCCCAAACTGCTGGACGTCGGGCTCAGTCCGCGACAGCGCGAAGTTCTCGCGCTCTACGCCTCCGGCGAGAAGACTGCCCGCGTCGCGCACCTGACCGGATTGGCACCGCAGACCGTCACGGACTACCTCGGTCGCATTCGTGCGAAATACGCCGAGGCCGGACGACCGTCACCGACCAAGACCGATCTCTACAAACGTGCGGTCGAAGACGGGCTACTGCCGATGCCGCAGAACCCATGGGATCAGTAGCAGGCGACAACGTATCGGACGAGCCAGCCGCGGACCGCCTGCTGCGGATGTTCGCACGGTTCGTCGGCCTCGGCTACGCCATCTACCTGACCCTCCTGATCACCGACGCCATCTCGTTCAGCCGTTTTCTTGCGCCGTGGTGGACGCCTGTCGTCGCGGTGTCGGTGTTCGGGTCGGGCATCACGCTTGCCCTCGTCGGCTTCCGGCACAGCAGGAGGCTGATTCACCGCGTCGCGACCACCGCAGCCCTGACCTACCTCTTTGCCGTGTTCACGTTTCCGATCGCATGGTCGGGGCGTGGCGCAACCGTGGACAACGTGATCGACCAGACCAACTTCTGGCTCACTCTTTTTCCTGGACTGTCCAGCCTCGCCGCGGCATTGGTTTGGCGGCCGATCTGGGTGTACGCGCATCTTGTCGTTGCCTGTGTCGGCGCCCAGCTGATCAATTCCGTCGTGCGCGGTCCCGATCGGAGCATGCTGTTGGCCGATATCAGCTTCGCGACGATGTTCTGCACGCTGTTCGTATCGGCCGCGGTCGTCGCGATGCGAACCGGTCGGGTCCTCGACGAGACGAGATTGCGCACGCACGCGGCCGCAGCCACGGCCGCCGCACAGCAAGCGCGCACTGTCGAGCGCGAACGGTTCGACGCGCTGATCCACGATCAAGTGATGTCGACTCTGCTCTCGATCACCCAGCAGGGCGCAAACTCGACCGTCCTCGACCAGGTCGAGCACACGTTGAGCCAGCTGAGCGACTTGCGGAACAGTTCAGCGGCCGACGGTGATTTCGACACCGCAGCGGTGCTCGCACATCTTCGCTTGGCTGCAACCGATGCCGACTCCGCGGTCGCCATCCGCACGGCCGTCGAACCGACCGCTGCGTTGGTCGTTCCCGCCGGCGCGGCACGTGCGGTCGGAGCGGCCCTCGGCGAAGCAGTCCGCAATAGCGTCCGTCATGCCGGCTCGACCGCCGACCGCGCTGTCGACGTTTCGATTCGACCGGACGAACTGCGCGTCCAGGTCGTGGACAACGGCAAGGGGTTCGACGTCGCGGCAGTGCCGTCGCACCGGCTCGGTCTCGCGGTCAGCATTCGTACCCGCATGAATCAGTTGCCCGGCGGCCGCGCATTTGTCGAGTCCCGCCCTGGACACGGCACCCGCGTGCTGCTGACGTGGAACGCACCCCGATGACCCAACCACCCGACCGCCGCGTCTCGGACCTGCGTGGATTACTCGGAATGCAATCCTCGGCCGCGCGGTGGATCGTTGCGTTCTACTCGTTTTCGTTCGTTCTACTTGCATTTTCGTCACGGGAAGGGATAGCCCCACTGTGGCCGGTCTGCATCGCCCTCGTCGTTGCCACAGCGAGTGCGATCACCTTGATCACGGTCGGCGGCGATCCACTTCCACTGCGCTACACCATTCCGCTCGCCGCGTCGGGTCCGGTGAATATCGCAATCGTGACGGCTGTCGTACCCGTGCCGATTACCTCGGGTGGGCAGATGTGGCCGGGTGCTGCCGCGACCGCGCTGTACACGTTCATGTGTGTCAGAGGTCGGACGTTGGCGGCGTGGACCGGGCTACTCGGGATGTTCGTCGTGAGCATCGTGTGGTCCTCGTCGACCGGTCAGGGGTTCGGCACGGGCCTCACCCTGCAGATCGTGAACGCCGCGCCACTTGCAATGGCGACCTTCTTTGCGATGACCCTGCGACCGGCTGCACGCGAGATCTTCGAGCTTCGGGAGCAATCCACCAGAAAGGCAGCAGCCGAAGCTGCGGCCGACGCGATTCTCTCCGAACGCGACCTTCAGCTCGATCGTCTCGACGAGTTGGCCCGACCGATCCTCGAACGGGTCGCAATCGGCGGCGCGCTTGCGGCGTCCGACGTTCTCGCATGTGGATTGTTGGAGGCGCATCTACGCGACACACTCCGGGCGCCTGCCCTTGCAGCCTCGGGGGTCGCCGCGGCCGCGCGGTCCGCACGCAGCCGCGGGGTCGACGTCGTGCTGCTCGACGATCGGGGCGCCGACGACGCCGACCAGGCCGACCGCGAACGCCTGCTCGACGCGATCGCAGCGGACCTGATTGCTGTCACGTCCGGATCGGCAACGGTGAGGATTCTGCCGCCTGGACGATCCAGCCTCGCGACCGTTCTTGTGACGAGCGCACAGTCGACAACTCGAATCGAGTACGGGTCGGACGGTCGACCAGTTCATCGTGCGTCCGGCTAACGAAGACCCCCATCCGTTGGGCAATGAAGTCGCGTCTGTCCCAAGGAGTTACGCGCGGATAGTTTTTAGTCACAGAACACGAAGGCGAGTCGGTCGGGGGACTTTCTTCGTTGCCGATGATGCGCCGCACACTGGAGACAATCACCGTGACAATGACTTTCGACGATATCGCCCGCTTCGAAGCGCCGCGCCAGCCCGCAACCGCACAGCCGAATCTCTCGCCACGGGAGCTGGAGGTCCTTCTCGTCTGGCTGCGCAGTGACTCCAAAACCGCTGTTGCAGCTGCGATGTACCTTTCGGTCGGCACCGTGAACACCCACCTGTCCCGCATTCGTTCCAAGTACACCCTCGTCGGGCGGCCTGCTCCGACGAAGGCGTCCCTTGTGGCCAGAGCGCTACAGGACGGGCTGATCGCTATCGACGACCTGTGACGCCTGCCTTGCCGTTCTCCAAAGGCGTCGACTCGATTGTCTCGACTGTCGGACCGTCGAAGCACGAAAGAGGCCGATGTGCGCTTGGAATTCGGCTGTATCGAAACAAATCAGCAATTCAATCCGAATCCAACCTGCCGTAGCTAGGCTCCAACCGGAATTTCTACAGGTATGGATCTGTGGGCATCGACAGGAGAAGATCGATTTGAAGCACTCGAAAGCAGGAACCGCGATCGTCGCGGCGGCCGCCGTGGCAGTGAGCCTGTCCCTCGTTGGTTGCAGTGAGGACTCGAAGTCATCATCGTCTTCGTCGACGAGTTCCAGCGCCGCGGCGACAAGCAAGGCCGAGAGCTCCGCCAAGACGACCGAGAAGAAGAGCAAGCTCGCACCGCGCAGTTCGGAAGCTCCCGGCTCGGGCGCGAACAAGACCATCGCGGACTACATCGTCGACAACGACATCACCGAGACCGTTGTGCACAGCGGCGACGCCGGAAGCCCCACGGTCGGACTCCCGATTCCCGATGGCTGGGAAGACGCGAACGACAAAGCACCGGACGTCGCCTACGGCGCAATTCTCTACAGCGGTCCCGAGGCAGGCGAGTACCCGGTGACCGTCATCGCGATCATGTCGAAGCTCGACGGCAACGTGGATCCCGACGAACTCCTCTCCTTCGCACGGGGCGAGCTCCAGAACCTGCCCGGATTCGAGCCGTTGGCCGCGGGAACGAAGACGACCTTCAACGACTTCCCTGCATTCGAGTACGGCGGAACCTACACGGGCGACAACGGCGAAATCCTGGTGTCGGCGCAGAAGACTGTCGTCGTCGAGGGTTCCGACGGCACCTACGTCATGCAGTTCAACGTCGACGGCGCCGAGGAACAGATCGAGGTCATCAAGGACGTCACCACGTTCATCGACGAAAACGTCACCATCACCCCGTAAGTCTAACCCAGGATCGAACGAGCACGATGATCGGCCGCACGCAGACGACGTTTGCGTGCGGCCAAGTGGCTGTCCCCAGACTCTTTCGACAATTTATCTGTGACTTGTAGTAACGTCATAAATCCGACGTCAGAGTTGTCGTTCCGGAGGACATGTCATGCTGTACGCGCAAACCGAAGTCCCAGCACCGCCGGCAGGCGGCGCCGCAATCGGTGAAGTGATCATCGCCTTCGCCATCACCCTCGCAGCCGCGCTGCCGACCATCTGGTTGATGTGGCGCGAAACAGCGGGAAAGCCGACGGCCATCGGTCGACTCGCCGACTGGGTCGCTACGAAGGACCATTTGCCACGCTGGGTCGGGCTTCCGTCCTACGCCCTTGTCGTATCCTTGCTGACCGCAGGCTTCGGCGTGTGGTGGGACGTTGCGCTGCACATGCAGAACGGTCGCGACGAAGGCCCGCTCGCGAACCCGTCGCACTACCCGATCTTCCTTGCGCTTCTCGCGATCTTCAACATCGGCCTCATCAGCGCGGTCTTCGCCAAGGGTGAATTGCCCCGTCGCACAATCGCCATCGGTCCGGCCATCCGGGCACCACTCGGTTCGATCGTGATCATCGGAGCAGGCGTCATCGCGTTGGCGGGCTTCCCGTCCGACGACCTCTGGCACCGCCTCTTCGGCCAGGACGTCACCGAATGGGGACCGACGCACGTCATGATGATCGGCGGCGCGGTGACCTGCGTGATCGGGCTGGCGCTCCTACAGGCCGAAGCACGCCAACTCGGTGCCGCCGGCGCGATGGGCTTCGGTGGCCGACTGCGCGGCGCGATCATGCTTTCGCTGTGCATCGTGCCCTTCGCGTTCCTCATGGAATTCGATCTCGGCGTTCCGCAGTTCCCGATGGCAACGCAGTTCATCATCGTCGGTCTTCTCGCGGGCTGGATCTTCACCGGCGTACGCGCATACTTCGGACCCGGCGGCGCGCTGCTTGCCTGGGTCGTCTATCTGATCGCTCACCTGATTCTGCTCGGCTCCACCGCGTTGGTCGACGATGTACTGCTCGCCCGCTTCCTGTTGCTATTGCCCGCCGCCATCTTGGTAGAGCTGGTCGCACTCGCGGTGTCGCCGCGTCGCGGACTCACCTTCTGGATCACCTCCGGCGTGCTGATCGGAACCCTCGGCCTCGCTGCGGAATGGGTCTGGTCGCAGTTCTTCATGCCACTCCCCCAACCGATTCCCGGCTCCGCGCTGCCGCTGATGCTCGCGGTCGGCACCGCGGCGGCGGTCGGTGGCGGATTGCTCGGCTCCTGGCACGTCCGGCAACTACAGGACACTGCGAGTCGCCCCGACACCGACGACGAGTTGACCTTCGACGCCATCGCCGACCTACTGCGCAGAGTCAAGTTGACGTTCCTCGTCGGACCGGGTGAATCCATCTTCGGATATTGGAAACGCGGCCAGACCGGCACGTTGACCAGCAACGAGGTCCCCTGGCGGCGGCACGGTGCAGCCATGCTCGGAATGGGGCTGTTCATCGGCCTGATGGCCGCCTACACACCGCAGGACCCCATCGACTTCGAGGCGCGTGTCGCACTGGATTACGTGGACGGCGCGGCGGAAACCTGCGGAACGACAACGTCCAAGTGCACCGCCTTCGTGACCGTCGATGTGGAACCGGTGAACATCGCCGAAGACGGCAAGATCTGGTTCTACGCCCTGGCGTGGCAAGGTCGGCATCGGTCGGCGGACGTCACGACGCTGCCACGCGACCCGATCGCGGACGTGCCAGGCATCATGCGCGTCGAGATGGCGCCGACCGGCGTAACGGGCCAGTACCGCAGCGCCGAACCGTTGCCGCTCTACGGCAGCTGGAAAACCCTCGTCCGCCTGCACACCGCGCCGACCAGCATGTCCGCGCTGCCGCTGTACGCACCCGACGACCCTGCCATCACCGCCGACAAGGGTCGCCGAATCATTGTCACGGACGGTCAACGAGTCGATGCCATGACCGAACCCGGCTTCCTGCAGCGCGAAATCAAGGACGACGTTCCGGCGTGGTTGTGGACCGCGGCCTACATCGTCGTCGGCCTGTTCTGGCTCGGGTTGATCGCGTTGTACGGCTGGTGCCTTGCCGCTGCGGCCAAGGGCGGAGCAACGCCGGTCCGTACCGACACCGACGATCCGGTGGCTCCGCCGTCCAAGGTCTGATACTGGCTTCTCGCTGCCCTTGCCCCGCGCTCGCACCAGGAGCAAGATCGAAGTTGCGCCCATAGTCGAGTCAGCCCATTCGACGCAGGCGTCGACAGCGATGTGGACTCGAGCAATGTGAACTCGGTTGTGAGCACGCAGCTAGAACGAGAATCCATCGTCGGCAACACGATCGAACGCCGACGGACGATCGTCCGTGGCATTGTCCAGGGCGTCGGCTTCCGGCCCTTCGTCGCGCGGCTCGCCTGCGAGCTGAACTTGAGCGGCTACTGCGGCAACGACGACTCGAGCGTGTTCATCGAAGTCGAGGGTCCGACGTGGGCGCTGGACGAGTTCGATCGGCGGTTGCCCGCCGAGTCGCCTCCCCTCGCCGTCGTCGTCGACGTGGTTCGCGAAGCTCGTCCGCCCAACGGCGATCGGGGCTTCGAGATATCGGCCAGTCGCCGGACCGCTGCTGCCCGAACGCTGGTGCCACCCGACGTGGCCATGTGCACGGACTGCTCGCGCGAATTCGGCGATCCGATCGACCGCCGCTATCGGCATCCGTTCATCAACTGCACCAACTGCGGTCCGCGGCTGACGGTTATCACCGATCTGCCCTACGACAGACCCGCAACGACGATGGCCGCGTTCGAGATGTGTGAACTCTGCGCGACCGAGTACTCCGATCCAACCGATCGACGATTTCATGCTCAACCGATCTCATGTCACGACTGCGGACCGCACCTCGTCGCGCTATCGGCCGGCCGCCGAATCACCGGCGACGACAACGTACTTGCCGAAGTTCACAGTGCGCTCGGCGCCGGGCTCGTTGTCGCCGTCAAAGGAATCGGCGGGTTCCACCTGGTCTGCGACGCAACTGATTCCAGTGCCGTCGAACGCCTCCGAGAGCGGAAGAACCGGCCGCACAAACCGTTTGCGGTGATGGCAGCAGACGTGGCGAGTGTCGAGCAGATCTGCCACATCGATGCCGCGGAAACAGCTGCGTTGAGCTCGCCTGCCGGTCCGATAGTGCTGCTACGCAAGCGATCCGGCCGGACGATCGCGGCGTCGGTCGCGCCGGGCCTGCACGAGTTGGGGATCATGCTTGCCTACTCGGGAGTGCACAAACTGCTGCTTTCGCCCGTTGCCGGCCGTCCCGCTGCGCGGTATCTGGTGATGACATCGGGAAATCTGAGCGGGGAGCCGCTCTGCTTCGATAACGACGACGCGGTGGCCCGCCTATCAGGTGTGGCCGACCTGTTTCTCCTGCACGATCGCGAGATCGCAGTGCCGTGCGAGGATTCGGTGTTGGCGGTGGCGGACGGGAGCGTGCTTCCCATCAGGCGATCCCGCGGCTTCGCACCCGTTCCGATCGTTCTTCCCGATACCGGACCCGTTGTGCTCGCTGTCGGCGCCGAAGTGAAGAACACCTTCTGCCTCACAAGGCAGAACTACGCATTCTGCAGCTCGCACCTCGGCGACGTGGGAACGCTGGAAAGCCAACGCGCCTTCGAGCTGTCGGTCGACCAGTTGACGACTCTCCATTCGGTGACGCCGCAGCTGCTCGTCGCCGACGACCATCCCGGCTACGCGACTCGGCAGTGGGCCGAGCGACACAGCGACACGACGGGTATCCCCCTCACCACTGTCCAGCATCACCATGCACATGCGGCGTCGCTGCTCGCCGAACACGGCAGGATCGGCACCGCAGTGCTCGGAATTGCCTTCGACGGCACAGGTTTCGGCTGCGACCGTACGGTGTGGGGTGGCGAGCTGCTGCTTGTCGGACCGAACGTCGAGGACGCCATACGGGTCGGGCATCTGCAGTCGTTTCTACTTCCAGGCGGGGACGCCGCCGTTCGAAACCCGGTCCGGACCGCACTCGCATTGCTGCACGAGGTCGGCATCGACGCACCGGGAGCAACCGCGACACTGGATCCAGCCGAGCGCAAACTGGTTGCGTCACAACTAGCTTCAGGTACCGGCTGCATCCGCACCACCAGCATCGGGCGACTGTTCGACGGCGTCTCGTCACTGCTCGGCGTGTGCCACCGGGTCAGCTACGAGGCGCAGGCTGCGATCGAACTCGAAACCCTTGCGCGGTCGGCACACAACGCAATTCCACTGCACATGGCGATCGAGGGCGACGAACTTCGACTCGGCGGTCTGGTGCGTGAACTGCTCGACGGCCTGCGGTCCGGGCTCGCTCCCGCAGACCTCGCCCTCGGCTTCCACCTCGCGCTCGCCTCGGCGACAGCAGAGTTGGCGGCCGACCTCGCTCGACGATCGCAGGTGTCGACGATCGGGCTCACGGGTGGTGTGTTCGGCAATCGGATACTGCTGCGCGTCGTGCGAACTACGTTGCAAGACAGAGGCTTCGAAGTCCTGTGCCACGAAAAGGTGCCGTGCAACGACGGTGGTCTCTCCCTAGGCCAAGCCGTCGTCGGACGCGCACGTTACGCAAGGATCGATGAAACGGAGTAGCCGCGATGACAGCCAGTGCGCCGGTGGACGTCGAACCGACCGACACGGAGTTGATCGATGCCGATCTGTCCGCGGATCTCGCGGCCGCGGCCCTGGCATTGGCACGTAGATTCAGCGCGGGCGCAACGCTCTGGGCCATCTCGCCGCAGTGGGAACCACATGCGCACCACATCGCCGTCGAATTCGTCCACCCCGTCATCATGGGCAAACGGGCGCTGCCCTCGGTCGCGCTCGTCGAGGTCGACCCCGTGGCTCAGTGCCGAGTGGCGACCCGTCCGGGTGATGTGATCATCGCGGTGGCATCGGCCGACGATCCGCAAGTACTCGACGTCATGAGGCGAGCCCCGGTGTGGGGCGCCGATACGATCTGGATCGGCTACGGTCCGCGGCCCGCCCCTGGGAGCGCCGACCACACCCTCTGGGTCGCGTCCGACGATCCGATGGTGCCCGCGACCGGGCGATTCGTGTTGATGTATCACCTGCTCTGGGAACTGACGCACGTGTGCTTCGAGCACCCGGGGCTGATGACGGAACCGGCGCGGGATGCCGACTGCACCGACGAGGTCTGCATCACGTGCAGCGACCAGGGCCGCCTTGCCGAGGTCCTCGTTCCGCCTGCCGACGTCATGGATTCGGCGTTGGTGCGGACCGCAACCGGTGAGGAATTCGTGGATGTGACTGTGCTCGGCGAGGTTTCGGTGAACGATCTGCTGCTTGTGCACGGCGGTACCGCGATCACGAAGATCGACGACACGACGGGGACGGCGCTATGAACGCTCCCGAGGGCACCGGCGACAACACCAATTTCCTCTACCCGTTCATCGATGGCGAGGAGACGGACGCAAGTGCTCTGCTTCGCGACCTTGCCTCGTCGGCACGCGGCAAAGCCGACGTCAGCAAGAAGTTGCAGCACGCATCGTTGCAGGAATGGGGAGACTCCGTCGATGCCGCCGGCGCCGACATGGCACAGCGCTTCGCTCGCGGCGGCAGGCTCTATACCTTCGGCAACGGCGGAAGCTCTACCGACGCTGCAACATTGGCGTCGCTGTTCAGCCGTCCCGCACGCGGTCGTCCCGTCGCGGCCTGGTCGCTCGCAGCCGACATGTCGGTGGTGACCGCACTCGGAAACGACGTCGGATTCGACCTGATCTTCTCGCGACAGATCATCGCTCACGCCACGGAACGTGACGTCGCGATCGCCCTGTCGACGTCGGGGAACTCCGACGACTTGATGACGGCGCTGACAGAGGCGAAGAAGCGTGGGCTGTTGACCATCGGGTTCGCCGGTCACGACGGCGGACGTATGGCAGTCGCGGACTACCTCGACTTCTGCTTCACGATCCGATCGCAAAGTATCCACCGGATCCAGGAAAGTCACGCCGTCATCGACTATCACCTGTGGTCGGCGATGCAACAGCACATGGCGCACAACACAAGGGCCGCAGCGACAGCCACATCAGGAGCACATTCATGACAAGTTCTCAGGTCGGTGCGGATAGGTCGATGTCGGAAGCACGCGAGGATCGCGTGCTCGAACGCATCGACGCGTTCCGCAAACGTAGACCCCGGCTGCTGGACACGGTCATCACACTCGCCCACGGTGCCGGTGGGAAGTCGTCGGCGGCGCTCACCGATGCGGTGTTCCTGGAAGCATTCCGCAACCCGGAGTTGGAACAACTCGGTGACGCGGCCGTCCTCGCACTGCCGTCGGGCGAGCGACTGGCATTCTCGACGGATTCCTACGTCGTTCAGCCGTTGCGGTTTCCCGGCGGATCGATCGGCAATCTGGCTGTGCACGGGACGGTCAACGACCTTGCCGTCTCCGGCGCACGGCCACAATGGCTTTCGGCCGCGTTTGTCATCGAAGAAGGTTTCGAGATCGGTCGGCTGCAACAGTTCGTCAGCGACATGCGGGAGTCCGCCGCGGCCGCGGGTGTGCAGATCGTCACCGGCGACACCAAGGTCGTCGGCAGAGGCGCAGCCGACGGTCTCTACATCTCCACCGCCGGTGTCGGACTGATTCCCGCAGGACGTCGACTCTCCGCCGATCTCGTCCGCCCGGGTGACCGCATCATCGTGTCCGGCACCATCGGCGAGCACGGTATGGCCGTCATGCTGGCACGCGGCGAACTCGCGATCGAAGCCGACATCGACTCCGATACCGCGCCCGTCAACGGGCTCGTCGAAGCGATGCTCGCTGCAGCACCCGACACTCGTTGGATGCGTGACGCCACCCGCGGTGGCGTCGGGACGGTTGCGAACGAGCTCGCCCAAACTGCCGGTGTCGCAGTGATTCTGGACGAGGCGACACTGCCGATCCTGCCGCAGGTGCTCGGCGCCTGCGACATGCTCGGCATCGACCCGCTGTACGTAGCGAACGAAGGAAAGTTCATCGCCGTCGTACCGCCGGAGCAGACAGATGCGGCACTTGCGGCGCTCCGAGCGCATCCGCTCGGCGCATCTGCAGCAGTGATCGGTGAGATCTTGGGCGACCCACAGGGCATCGTCGCGTTACGTACCGCATTCGGTGGCAGCCGCATCGTCGACATGCTCGTCGGCGACCCGCTCCCCCGGATCTGCTGAGCAACTTCGCACTTCGGAGAAAGGAGGACCACGATGTGCTTGGGAATCCCTGGACAGGTCGTGGACATAGTCGACGCCGAGCAACACCTCGCCAAGGTCGACGTCAACGGAATCAGGCGGATCATCAGCGTCCGTCTGCTCGCTGACGACGGGCTGGTTGTGGGTGACTGGGTGCTCGTCCACGTCGGTTTCGCCATGTCGAAGATCGACGAACTCGAGGCTCAACTGACCCTCGATCAGGTTCAGAAGATGGGCGCCGACTACGTCAACGAGATCGACGCATTCAACTCGTCACAGATAGCGTGAGGTAGTCCAGATGAAGTTCGTCGACGAATTCCGAGACCCCGCCGCGGCACGAGCGCTGGTCAAATCCATCTACAAACTCGCAGGCACGGACGAGTACAAGTTCATGGAAGTGTGTGGCGGGCACACGCATACGATTTACCGGCACGGGATCGAGCATCTGCTGCCGCCGAATGTCGAACTGGTTCACGGCCCGGGCTGTCCAGTCTGTGTCATCCCCATGGGGCGGGTCGACGACGCGATGTCGCTCGCCGAGCATCCGGCTGTCATCTTCACGACGTTCGGCGACATGATGCGTGTGCCAGGTTCACGCGGCAACCTGATCGAGGCGAAGGCGCGAGGCGCTGATGTGCGGTTCGTCTATTCACCGCTCGACGCGTTGAAGATTGCCGTCGACAACCCGAGCAAAGAGGTTGTCTTCTTCGCCGTCGGCTTCGAGACGACTGCGCCGTCTACAGCCGTAACGCTGGTTCGCGCAAGGCAATTGGGCGTCAAGAACTTCACGGTGTTCTGCAACCACGTCACCATCGTCCCGCCCATCAAGGCGATACTCGAATCGCCCGACCTTCGGCTGTCCGGCTTCCTCGGACCAGGTCACGTATCGACCGTCGTCGGCACGCACCCGTATCGGTTCGTGCCGCAGGTCTACGGCAAGCCGATGGTCGTCGCAGGGTTCGAACCGCTCGACATCCTCGCCTCGGTCCACATGCTGCTTGCCCAGATCACGGAGGGCCGCTGCGAGGTCGAGAATCAGTACACGCGAGTTGTGAAGGCGGAAGGCAATACTCAGGCGTTGAAGCTGATGGCCGAGACCTTCGAGTTGCGCCCGCACTTCGAGTGGCGCGGCCTCGGCTTCATCTCCCAGAGCGCGCTGAAGGTGCACACGAACTACTCGGAATTCGATGCGGAGGAACGCTTCTCGATGCCGGGCGTGCGAGTCGCCGATCCGAAGGCGTGCCAATGCGGCGAGGTGCTCAAGGGCGTCATCAAGCCGTGGGAATGCAAGGTTTTCGGTACTGCGTGCACTCCCGAAACACCGATCGGGACCTGCATGGTGTCACCGGAAGGTGCGTGCGCCGCGTACTACAACTTCGGTCGGCTGCATCGGGACACCGCGTTGCTCGTCGGCCAGCGGGCGGGAGTCTGAATGACCGTGCCGGCTGGTCACCGGCTGTTCGCGCAGTACGCCTACGCCCCGAATGCGTTGGGCTACTGCGGCCCTGCCGATGGCAAAGCGCTCGAGGCCGTCGCGTGCGGTCATGACGTCGATGCCGACGTCGGAGCGCTTGCCCGCCGCTTCAGCGGTGCCTGGCCGTACCAGAAGTTGATCGCCGAACTCAGCGTCGCCGAAATCGGTGGGAATGCCGATCCCCTGGACGACCACGTCGTGCGTGCCTACTGGACCGGCAGCGAACTGACCGCGGCAATCGATCGTCGCCAGTTCGGCACGGAGTTGTTGTCGCGCTTTGCCTCCGCTGCCGGAAACTACTGGAAGCACCTCACCGACGACCTGCTCGACGAGGTTGCCCCGACACACGCCTTCCACGTCTTCGGGGTGTACCCGTGGTCGCGCCTGCTCACGTCGGGAATGCCGCAGCCGGTGCAGGTCCTCGATTCGTGCCGAATCGGATGGGGCAAGGTCGTCGAAGTACGCGACGACGACGTCATCGTCCGGTCGCGGCCATTGCAGTTCGACGGCTCGCTCGCGCTCGGCGACGAGGTAGACCGACCGGTCAAGCATCGCGTCGACAGCGGACAGTTCGTGTCGCACCTGCACGTCGGCGACAACGTGGCCGTGCACTGGGACTTCGTCTGCGACTGGCTAGCCCCTCAGCAGGTCGACGAACTCGCATACTGGACGGACTGGCAACTGACGCGGACCAATCACCGGCTGGCTCATTCAGTCGGTTGAGCGCACGATCCGACGTCGCACGCCGATTACCGACTTCACATGCCTGATCAGGCGTGTGAAGTCCGCAATGTATTGGCGACGTGAACGTGTTCCTGTGGATAACTCGGCCCAGGTCGGAGTTATCCACAACCCCGGTATCGCGGTAGGCCGAAAATCGCCAGACTCGTGCTGTGCCGCCTGACCTTCCATCGCTCGTCTTCCGGAGTACTGCACTCACGGAAGGATTCACCGACGACGAACTGCAACGACGCTGCGACGACGGCGAGCTGATTCGCGTTCGTCCAGGCGTCTACTGCCCCGCCGAATCAGCGACCGACCTCGACGCCGTCGCACGACATCGAGTGCTGATCTCGTCCACAGTGCCGAAACTCATCGTCGAGTCGGTAGTGAGCCACACATCGGCAGCTGTGCTGCTCGGCTTGCCGCTATGGAATACGAGCCTGCGCAAAGTCACGTCGACGATCGATCGATCCAATGGTGGTCGAAGCTCGACCCATACTCATTTACGTTCAGCACCCTTCGCTGCCGACGAAGTGACCGTGATCGACGGCATACCGGTGTTCAGCCCGGTGCGGACCGTTGTTGATCTGGCCCGCACACTTCCGTTCGAGCAGTCCGTCGTCGTCGGCGATGCGGCGATGCAAAAGTTCGGACTGACTCACGACGAACTCTTGGATGGACTCGCCCGCTGGCCTCGCAGACCAGGCGCCCCGGCCGCACGTCGCGCCATCCGATTTATGGACGGTCGTAGTGAGAGCGTCGGCGAATCACGAAGCCGGGTGCGCATGCATGACGCAGGTCTGCCACGACCAGAACTGCAGTTCGAGGTGAGAGGCGAGGATGGGATCTTCATCGCCCGCACTGACTTTGCCCTGCCTGAGCTGGGTGTGGTCGGCGAATTCGACGGCGCATCGAAGTACGGAAAGTTGCTGCGGCCCGGTCGAACCCCGAGCGAAGCGGTCTTCGAGGAGAAGCGGCGCGAAGACAGTCTTCGCGACACCGGGGTCGAGGTAGTGCGCTGGGTGTGGTCAGAACTCGACGACTTCGACCAGGTAGCTGAGCGTTGGCACCGTGCGATAGCGCGCGCGCAGTCCAGATCTTCGACGTCGCCTACCGATTGCTGACCTCACATGGCTGATCAGGCGTGTGAGGTCAGCAATGCATTGGCGACGTGAACGTGTTCCAGCGGCGATCACTCCGGCCGCGGCCGACCCATCATCTCGAGCCCCGCCATGGCGGAGTCGGCTCCGGCCTTGTCCACCTTCTCCATGGCGAAGCCCATGTGGATCACTATCCAGTCCCCCGGACCTACGGTGACGCCGTCGGCGAGCATGCCTATGTTCACCTTTCGGTTCTCGCCTGCGACGTCGACGAGGGCCAGTTGATCGCCATAGCCCTCGAGCATTCGCACTACCTGGCCGGGGATTCCGAGGCACATAAGGCGATCCTCCTTTCCAATACGTCCAATACGGCGTCGATTGCGTCATCGACTGCACCCTCGACGGCCGGGGTCAACCCGATACCCTCCTCGATGCTGAGTACCTGACAGCCCACTATCACCGTCGGTGGCAGCGTCCCACCCAATGCGCGCAGACTGGCGAACACCGCACCCGGATCCATGCTGTGCGCATCGAATTGCGCCGCACCCAAATCCTGGTCGGAGTCGACCTCGAACACCCGAAGGCAACCGGGCGCACCGCGATCAGGCACAGCGTCGACGAGGATCAGCGCATCCCATCCGTCTAGCAACTCGTAGGCGAGATGCACGCCGCGAATTCCGAAATCGACCGCGCGCACGCCGGCGGGAAGTTCACGTCCGGCCATGCGACGCAACACTTCCGGGCCGAAGCCGTCGTCGGACAGAAAGATATTGCCGATCCCGGCGACCAATATTCGGGGTTCGGATCGCACGTCGGCCTGTGGCGGCTCCACCTACATTTGCCGCATACGTATGTAGCGCTTGATATCGGGCAGCGAACTGATGCCGACGACCACGCCGGCGGCGAGCAATACCGCCATCGCGATCGTGGCGACTTCTCCAATTACTCTCATTGTCGAATCTCCTTTCCTGTGACCGCATCCGACGAAAGGGGCTGCAGCTCGTCGGGTGCGAAGTAGAGGTACCTGCCGTACCAGTCGTGCATGTCGCTGGCGGGGTCGTCGACGAGGACGACGCCGACGTGGATCTCGCCGTCGACATCGCCGTGCACCAGCGCGACTCGCGCGATCTGCCCGTCGTAGAACAGGTCTTGCGCATCCGCCCGGCGGGACGGCTTCAAGCGGACCATCGAACCCTTCGCGACATGTACTCCGTCGATCGAGATGCCGTCCAACTCGGGCTGCACGCTGGTATCGGATTCCTCGGACCACCAGGGGATTTCGTCGTCGAGTTCGGGCAGCATCCGTGGGTGCGGATCACGCAGGACGCCGTGTAGTTGCGCAAGCTCCTGCGGCGACATCGCATCGCACCGATCGATGATCGCCGCCGCCATCGGATCGGTCGCCCGCGCCTGCGCCTTCTCCTCGTCGGTCAGTGTCATGATCCGCAGGCTGAGGATCTCGTCGATCTCCGTCGAATCGAACAACGCGCCACCACTCTGTTCAGCGACCTCGGGGTAGTCGTACAGGATGATCGGTGAGACGAGAACGATGTCGGTCTCCCCTGGCGCACCTGCGAGAACAGGGAAGCAGCGGTGCTGAGCACAGCCGACTACAACGGCAACGGCGTCATCGGCAGGCTCGAGCAGCGAAACGAACTGCCCAGCTTCGACTGTCAGGATTTGATGGGCTCCGATGAACGACGTGCCGATCGCCTGGTCCTTCGTCGCCGCGGATCCACCGCGGTTGTGAACCGCAACCGCCACGCGCGAAAACTCACCGACTTCCTCGACCGAGACCGCGACGGACCCGTGTAGCGACGACCTGGACCGCACTACGCGACCTTCGACAACGCCGTTGTGCCGCAACACCTCCGTCTCCGAACCACCCTCGAAGTGCATGGGAAACTCGATCCCGGTGCCGACGTTGGCCAGCTCGACGGGTCCGATCTCGACCTCGCATTCGACCGCTTCGTCCCACGACACCCAGCGCGTCGCGCCGACGGTCAGGTCACCGACCGCGACGAAACCGTCCCCGGTCGCCTGTTCGATGCGGCGACGCTGGAGCTGCAGACAGCGGACGGTGATCGACACACGACAGTCCCCGACCGAGCGCACCACGACCTGTGTCGACATCGACGAGTCCTCGCCGAGCCCGGCATCCATAGCTCCCGGCGGGCCGAGCACGCCGAACTGCCAGCGTGACTGGTTCTTTCCCGACGTGGATCGATACGGGTACAGCAGGTAGCCCTCGTACAGCACCGCATCCGCGACCGCCCGCACATTGTCGATCCCCGCGTGGGTTGTCATGCGCTCACCTCCCGCTGCAGCAGGTGGTGCACTGCCTCGTCGAGACTGATCAATCCTCGGTCGGACTTGAACTTCGCGAGCGCTTCGATCGTCTCGTGGTCGAGCCGAAGCCAGCCGGTGCTCGGAAAGTGTTCGCGGATCAACTTTTTCCACACGGACACGGGTAGGTCGTAGGACGCTTGGCGATCCCACGGAACCTGTGCGACGTTGAATCCCGTATCGCCCTTGGTGAAAACCGTTCCGCTGAAGAGGAACTCGATCGGCACGACGCCGTCGTCACCGAGCGCGTGCAGATACTTCGACGCTGCGACCTCGAAGTCGTAGGTACACGGCAACGCGAGGTCAACCTCGCACGTGTCGGTGAAACCCTGCACCATCGCTGTCGCCTGCAACCACATGAACGACCGCAGCGTCGACGTCCACCGCTCACGGGGACCGAACAGATCTTGCAATCCAGCGCCTTCATCCTCGCTGTAGCGACGCTTCTGCGGTTCGATCCGCACTTGCGCCCGCAGCGCGACCGCACGCACCGGCGTCCCTGTCGTTTCGTCTATCCGCAAGCGGGCATTGAGGATCGGCACAGCCCCGTGAGCCTGCGCCGTCACTTCGAGCACCGCGAACGCCAGCTCGGTCATGGCAGCCTCGCGACGCGCGCACGGTTGGTGACCTGCTCGAAGAAGCCGTCGATCTCACGGCGCGCATCCTGCCCGCCGTCGAATCCCCGCCACAGCTTCCGCAAGGTCCCGACCAACTGATAGCACGCGTCGATCGGCACGAGGTAGCACTCGGGATCGCCCTCGCCACGGTCCGGTATCCGGATCAGTAGCGCTTCCACATCCGGCAACAGCAACGACAATGCCGGATTCTCGGCGCACACCTCCTCCCAGACATCCAGCGGCAGTTCCGATTCCGTTGCACCAGCGGGACCTGGATAGAACGCGACGGTCCGATCGAGAGCCGAGTTGCGGAAGAAGAACGCGAGTCCGACCGGTATCTGCAACGCATCCCAGCGTCCCGGCGACAACCCGAAGTCGGGAAACGTCAGATAACGATCCGGGACCGCACGGTAGCGCAGGGTGGCCGACTGGTCGCTGAACAGCAGGTAGCAGCCGCGGCAGACGCACATCAGTTGGCGCCCTTGCATACTCACCACGTGCTGATGTTCGTCGCGGATGGGTTCGGCACACATCTCGCAACGTTCGCCGACGACCTGACGTGGACGCTCGGTTGCAATCCGGCGCAGCACGCTCAGCGCCGAACCTGGGATGCGGCCGTTGGTCCCTGTCGTCATCCGGCCGCCTCTGCTGCGGGTACGGCGATCGACAGCACGCCGTCCTTGATCAGGACCGGAAGTGGGTCGAGGTGTTCGGAGCTGTCGTCGAGGCCTGCACCGGCGCTGCGAATGTCGTAGTGCGCATGGCAGATCGGGCAACGCAGGATCGCGTCACCTGCCACGCCGCCCGCACGACGCGCGAGTACTGCGCCGGCAAGGGAGTTCAGACATGCCGGACAACGGTCGCGGTAGGCGTAGAGGTCGTCACCGACCCGAGCTGCCAGGATCGACAACCCGCCGACCGCAAATCCCCCGACCTCACCGGGACCGAGTTCGGCAAGATCTGGGACCGCAACCCACGATCCGGACACCTGCGATACCGAATGCACTCTCGCCATAAGTGACTCGGCCGATATCAATCCCTTCGGCGCGGCCGGTTCGCCGACCACTTCGATGTCGGTCGTTTCGGGCGCCGCTGCCTGGACAGCGTCCTTGACCGCGAGTTCGAGTGTCACCGACGACGACGGGCAGGTCTTGCAACTACCCGTCAGACGAAGCCGCACAACGGTATCCGCGACGCCGATCAGTTCGACGTCGCCACCGTGCGAGCCGAGATACGGTCGCACGCTGTCCAGCGCAGTGCGGACCCGAGTTTCGACATCGTGCGGATGTAGGCCGTGGACGAGGAGCAGGCTGGCGACCAGGTCGTCGGTCGCCAGCTCGTCGAGCACCGCGTGATTCCCCGTCGCCCGCAACACTCCGATGACTCGCTCGAGGCCCGCGCCGTACAGATCGACGACTTCCCGCACGAGCTGCTCGGCTCGCTCACGAGCGACGACACCACCGGCCGAACTGGCGTCGAGCAACGACTCGATGCGTTCACCCGCGGAGCGCCACTGGCCGGAATCCTCGCTGCTGCTGTCCCTTTCGTGCTCCATGTTCGCCTGTATCCCGCCGTCTACCGTCGATCACTCGCCGGTGACGGATTGTGTCGGCGAGTGCAACTTTTCGAGGGTCTTGCCTTCGCCGAGATACATGTGCACGCCGCACGGCAGGCACGGATCGAAACTGCGGACGGTCCGCATGATGTCGATCCCCTTGAAGTTGTCCCGATCGTTCTCCTCGAAAATCGGCTGACCCTGTACCGCATCCTCGTAGGGACCCGGCGTGCCGTAGCTGTCCCGCGGGTTGGCATTCCACGGCGTCGGTGGATACGGATGGTAGTTCGCGATCTTGCCGTCACGAATCACCATGTGGTGGGACAGCACTCCACGAACAGCCTCCGTGAAGCCGCATCCGATGGCTTCGTCGGGTACTTCGAACTTCTCCCACGTCTTCGTCCTGCCTGCACGGATCTCGACGAGTGCCTTCTCCGCGAAGTGCAGTGCACACGCCGCCGCGTAGGCCTGGAAATAGGTGCGTGCTCGATTGCGTTCGATCGTGTTGCTGCCGTGCACCGGAACCTTCCACTCGAACTCGGCGGGCCCCTTCAGTGCGGTCTTCGGCAGATTGATCTTGACGCTGTTACCGGTCGACTGGACGTAGCCGATGTCGACCAAACCCGCCAACGCGGTGGACCACAGTCGCGCAAGCGGTCCACCACCGGTGTCGAGGGCGAGATGATCGGTGCCGTCGTACCACCGCGGCGACATGACCCAGCTGTACTTGTCGTCCATGTCCCGCTTCTGCGGATGCGGATTCGTGTGTTGATTCCACGGGTGCCGACGATCGACGGGGTTGCCGAGCGGATCGTTCTTCACGAACATTTCCTGGTCGGTCCAGTCGTCGTAATACGAACTGCCCAAAAGGATTCGGATCCCCAAATTGATGTCGACGAGCGAGGTCGTCACCAGTTTGCCGTCGACGACGACGCCGGGGGTGACGAACATCTTGCGGCCCCACTTCTCCATATCCTTGTAAGCGAAGTTGCAGACGTCCGGATCCTGGAACGATCCCCAGCAGCCGAGGAGGGTGCGGCGCAGGCCGACCTTCTCGTAGCCGGGCAGCGCCTCGTAGAAGAAGTCGAACAGGTCGTCGTGCATCGGTACGACCTTCTTCATGAACTCGATGTAGCGCATCAGGCGAGTCATGTAGTCGGTCATCAGCTGGATCGTTGCGACGGTGCCGACACCGCCCGGATACAGCGTGGACGGGTGCACATGGCGACCCTCCATGAGGCAGAACATCTCTCGCGTGTATCGGCTCACGTGCAGTGCTTCGCGATAGAACTCACCGGTGAACGGGTTGAGCGCCCGCATGATGTCGCCGATGGTCTTGTAGCCGTGCTCACCCGCGTGTGGTGACTCGGTTCGGTTCGCCTGCTCCAGCACCCCCGGGTTGGTCTCGGAAACCATCTTTTCGCAGAAGTCGACGCCGACCAGATTCTCTTGGAAGATGTTGTGGTCGAACATGTATTCCGCTGCTTCGCCGAGATTGACGATCCACTCGCCGAGATGCGGCGGCTTCACCCCGTATGCCATGTTCTGTGCGTAGCAGGAGCACGTGGCGTGGTTGTCGCCGCAGATGCCGCAGATGCGGCTGGTGATGAAGTGGGCGTCGCGGGGGTCCTTACCTTTCATAAAAATCGAGTAGCCACGGAAGATCGACGAGGTGCTGTGGCACTCGACGACCTCGCGCTGCTTGAAGTCGATTTTGGTGTAGATGCCGAGGCTGCCGACGATGCGCGTGATCGGGTCCCACGCCATTTCGACGAGGCCGTCCGAACCGGTCGATTTGCTGGAGGCACCTGGAATTATCGTTGTCATTCGAATCGCCCTCTCAGAGGCAGGCGTGGGTCCGGGCCTGGAGTTACCAGGTGCGTGTGGCACCCGTGGTGAGTTCTTTGCCCTTTGCGCGCCACTGCGGCTCTTTGTCCAAGGTCTTCTTGGTCACCTTGCGCAGGCTACGAATTGCCGAACCGTAGAGACCGGAAGCTTTCGTCGACAGCTTGCCGCCTGGTGGTTCGTCCATGAACGGCATGAACTTGTCCGGGAATCCCGGCATCGTGCAGCCGATGCAGATACCTCCGACGTTGGGGCAACCGCCGACGCCGTTGATCCAACCTCGTTTCGGCACATTGCATTTGACGACCGGACCCCAGCAACCGAGCTTTACGATGCACTTCGGTGAGCCGTACTCGGTGGCAAAGTCGCCTTCCTCGTAGTAGCCGGCGCGATCGCACCCCTCGTGGACGGTCGCGCCGAACAGCCACTGCGGACGCAATGCGTCGTCGAGCGGAATCATCGGAGCCTGGCCCGTCGCCATGTAGAGCAGATAGGTCAGCGTCTCGGACATGTTGTCCGGGTGCACAGGGCAGCCGGGAACGCAGACGATCGGTATGCCTGCCTTGGATTTCCAATCCCAACCGAGGTAGTCGGGAACTCCCATCGCGCCGGTCGGATTTCCGGCCATCGCGTGGATGCCGCCGTAGGTCGCGCAGGTCCCGACCGCAACGATGGCTGTCGCCTTCGGCGCGAGTTTGTCGAGCCATTCGCTTGTCGTGATGGGCTGCATGGTTTCGCGGTCGTTGCCGAAACCACACCAATAGCCTTCCCCGTGCAGCTGTTCGTTGGGGATCGAACCTTCGACGACGAGAACGAACGGTTCCAACTCGCCGCGATCGGCTTTCCAGAACCATTCCAAGAAGTCGTCTGCTCCGCCTTGTGGACCGCATTCGAAATCGATCAGCGGCCAGTGCACCGCGATCTTCGGGAGGCCGGGCAGGGCACCGAGGGCAATTTCCTCGATGCTGGGTTGTGTGGCGGCTGTGAGGGCCACCGAATCACCGTCGCAACTGAGACCCGCATTGATCCAGAGCACGTGGATGAGAGTGTCTTCGGCTGCTATTGCTTCCTTTGTCGGCATAGTAAGCGCCTTCCGGAACCCGGGCAGAGGTCCCTACATCACCGGAGTCGACCGTCGGCCCTCTTGTGTGATGTTGATCACTAATTTGCTACTCCAGAAGAGCATTGTCAACGTTGGCGGCTACTTAGAATGTCTGGCCGCGCACCCAGGCGTACCACTGGTCCATTCCCGCACCTGTGGTTGCCGAGACGGTCATCATCTCGACGCCGGGATTGATTGAGCGAGCGTACTTTTCGAAAGTTTCAAGATCGAAATCGACATAGGGCAGCAGATCCGACTTGTTGACGAGAACAAGATCGGCCGCAGCGAACATGTGCGGATACTTGAGCGGCTTGTCGGCACCCTCGGTGACGGAGATGACGACCACCCTCGACCGTTCCCCCAGGTCGAAGAGCGCGGGACACACCAGATTGCCGACGTTCTCGACGAACAACAGCGCTCCCGCGGGCGGGTCCAACGCGGTGAGCGCGTTCTGCAACATTTCGGCGTCGAGATGACACCCCGCCCCGGTGTTGATCTGGACAACCGATGCGCCGGTCGCCTCGATGCGCTCGGCGTCGAGCATCGTCTCCTGATCGCCTTCGACGACGGCTATCGGTCGGGTTGCTGCCAGGTCACCGATCGTGCGTACGAGCAGCGTCGTCTTGCCCGCGCCCGGCGAACTCATCATGTTCAACGCGACGATGCCGCGCCCGGCGAACCAGCCCCGATTTCGTTCGGCGAGTAGATCGTTCTTCGCCAAGACCTTCTGCTCGAGCGTTATCGTCTCGGTCGCGTGGTCGTGCGAATGATCGTGGGTGTGCTCATCGGTGTGATCGTGAGCGTGACTGTGCTCGTGTACGTGCGAATGATCGTGCACGTGGTCGTGATCGTGGTCGGTGTGTTCGTGATCGTGCGAGTGCTCGTGAGTGTGTCCGTCGTGTGAGTGCGATCCCTCGCCGGCTAGAGTGATGACCGCACCACCGTCGTCACCGCATCCACAGGTCGCACACATGGTTCAGCTCACTTCCATCGACATGATTCGCAGCTCACGACCAGATACGACATCCACGTCGGCGCTGCCGCAGTCGCAGAGAAGCACGAAGTCCCTTACGGCGAAATCGGTTCCACAGCCACGACAGTGCGCCGCACCTGGTGGTTGCTCGATTTCGAGGAGGGCACCTTCCATGATGGTCCCCTCGGTCACCAACTCGAAGCAGAACTGCATGGAGTCGGGGACGACAGCGCAGAGTGCGCCGACCTGCAATTTCACGGAGTTGACGTGCCGACCCGCGGCATGCAAGCAGACCGCATCGACGACGCTCTGCGTTATCGACATCTCGTGCATCGCTGCCTCGTCCTCGCCGGCTACCTCACAGTAGGACGGTAGGGCTGAGGACACAACGGGCGGAGCGCCGACTCGACGAACCGTGGAGTCTCGGCAAGCTCAGTTCGATAGCACCGCTCTTCAGCCGCGCCGGTGCAATACAACCGGTGCGCCGTCGCGCGGAAACGGCATCGACGAGTAGGACCACGGCATCTCGTAGTCGGCCGGAATCGTCCACTCGTAGTTGCGGAGCATCGCGTCGAGAATCGTCTTCACCTCGAGCATCCCGAAATGCATGCCGATGCACTTGTGCGCGCCTGCGCCGAACGGGACCCAGGCGTAGCGGTGCGACTTGTCCTCGCGCCGTTCGTCGCTGAATCTGTCCGGGTCGAATTGTTCCGGCTCGGTCCAATATTCGGGCAGCAGGTGATTGACCCAGTTGTCCACGGCGACAGTGACCCCCGCCGGGATGTACTGACCGAGTATCTCCGTGTCCTTCACCGTTTTGCGAACGAGTCCTGGCACCGGTGCAACCAGGCGCAGGCATTCCTTGATGACCATCTCGAGCGTCTTCAACTGTTCGAGGGCGGCGATGTCGAGCGGGCCGGCCGGGCGCGCAAGCACTTCCGCACGCACGCGGTCCTGCCATTCCGGGTGCTTGCCCAGGTAGTAGGCAACGGTTGTCGCGGTGATCGTCGATGTGTCGTGTGCGGCCATGATGAGGAAGATCATGTGATCGACGACGTCTTCGTCGCTGAACCGTTCGCCGTCTTCGGTTTCGGCATGGCAGAGCGCGGAAAAGAAGTCTCCCTCGACGGACTCACGTTTGCTAGGCAGCATGCGGTAGAAGTACTCCTCCAGCACCTTGCGTCCCTTGATCCCCGCCCTCCAGTGGCCACCGGGGATCGGAAAACGAATCACCGACAGCGGTGCCCTTGTGCACGCGACGAACGCGTCGTTGAGTCGATCCCGTTCGGGTCCGACGTCGGCCGCCATGAAGATTTCCCCCGCGATCTCGAGGGTCAGGCTCTTGATCGTCGGATAGAGCTGCAGTTCCCTATCCGCCGGCCAGCGCGCGATGGCGGTATCCGCCAGCGTGGTCAGCTCGGCGAAATACCAGTCGAGCCGGTCGCGGGTGAACGCGTGCTGCATAAGCCTGCGATGGAACATGTGCTCGTCGAATTGCAACAGCAAAAGCCCACGCGGAAAAAATCGTTCGATGTAGTAATCCCAGCCCTGACCGAAGGCCTTGTCCTTGTTGCTGACGACCACCTGCGTCGCCTCCGGTCCGGTCACGAAGACCGTGGTGTTGCCGAGCGGTTTGCACCACGAGACGGGTCCGAAGCGTCGGTAGAGGTCGAGCTGCAATGCCGGACCCCAACGCAGAAACGCCAGGCCGTTGCCGACGAACGGGAGCGCCATGTCGCCGACGACGGGACGCAATCCACTACCTGGTGGCGGCTCGGCGAGCACCTTGCTGCGTTCGGGGGCGAGCCGAAGCAGTCGGTCGAGCAGCGTCGAGGAGGGAATCTCGAAGAACCGCCGGTTCTCGCGGGCGAGCCTGCGCGCGGAGTCGGGTGTTGGTTGTGCAGTGACCATCTGCGGCCTCCAGCGCCGAACGGTGCCACTGCCGTTGCGTGCGAACTAGGCTCGCAATACACGTGGACGGGCACCGTTGCCCGTTAAAGTACGTGACGTACATTACGCCAGGGAGTTATCTGTGACAAGAGATCTCGATACCCGGCGCCCTCGCGGTCGACCTCCCGGTCCCGGCGTCGACGCGGCGGTCCGGCGCGAGGAACTTCTCGATGCCGCGGAGCAGGTCATAGCCAGGACGGGACCCTCGGTCTCGTTCTCCGACATCGCTGTCGAAGCCGGCTTCGCACGAACGGCCGTCTACGCGATGTACCCCGATCAGCGCGCGCTCGTGCATGCCCTGGCCGTACGCCATACCGAGCGAATCACCATGCAGGCCAACATTATTCTCGATCAGCACCGTCCCGTACGGGAGCTGCTCGCCGAACTGATCGACCTCTTCTGCAGTTTCGTCGAAGCGAACCCGAAGTTGCATCCGCTGCTTATGCAGGATTGGTACTCAGACGACGCGACCGGCAGCCAGCGACCGATGTTCAACCGATCGGCCGACTGGGCAACGACAGTCCTCGAGACGATCATGCGGTCCACCGACGTCGTCCTGCCTGTCGGCGCTGCTCGCGCCTGGGCGTGCGCGACAGTCGGCGCGATGCTGATGGCTGCCGAGGACTGGAGTACCACAGGCTCGATCGGCCGCGCCCAACTCGTCGAACAGCTCACCGCATTCATCTGGCCCGCAATCGCGTCGGTCGGTGGCGAACAGGTGAGCGGTCCGATCGTGCCGCATAGTCGGGCGTGACGCCTACCTCCGAGGTAATGGCCACCCTTCCCCTCGTGTTCTAACGTCACCTCATGACCACCACTCTCGAGGCGCAGGAACCGGTCGGAGTGCTCTTGCGACACTGGCGCGAACGCAGGCGGATGAGCCAAATGGACCTCGCACTTCGCACAGAAGTGTCGGCTCGCCACCTCAGCTTCGTCGAGACAGGGCGGTCGAAGCCGACCCGGACGATGTTGCTGAAGCTCAGCGAACAGCTGGAAATCCCCTTGCGCGAACAGAACTCGCTACTCTTGGCCGGCGGGTTCGCGCCGGCCTACGCGGAGCATCAGCTGAGCGATCTACCGATGGCAGTGGTGTCGGACGCAATTCGGAAAATTCTCGACGGCCATCTCCCCTATCCAGCCATCGTCGTCGACAGACACTGGAACATGGTCGACGGCAACGAGGCCGTGGCGCTGTTCACCGCTGGTTGCGCGGAACACCTGCTCGAACCACCGATCAATGTGCTCCGCCTCAGCCTGCATCCCGATGGCATGGCGCCGCGGATCGCGAATATCGGCCAGTGGCGCGCTCACATCCTCGACCGGCTGGCCCACCAGATCGCAGCAACCGGTGATTCCCAGCTCAGTTCACTGCACCGGGAACTCAGCGCGTACCCGGGCGACGACATGGACCGCGCCTACGACACGAGAGCACTCGTCGTCCCCGTTCGGTTTCGAGGCTCGCCGGATGGAAACTCGCCCGACCTGGCCTTCTTCAGCACGACGACCGTCTTCGGGACGCCACTGGACGTGACGCTCGCCGAGTTGGCGATCGAGTCCTTCTACCCCGCCGACGAGTTCACCACGGCAGCGTTTCGACGCTGAGATCCCCTCCTCTTTCGCGCCCGGAATTGGACGTTGGCAGGACGGCCACGACGAAGCCGACTACGGTTTGTTGCGGGGCGTCCAGTTTCGGCCGCCAGTTTTGTGCGCGAGCGAATCTTCGAGGAGCGAGGGAATGGGCATCAAGTCTGCTAAGCCACGCCATCATGTAGTTGTCATCGGGTCGGGCTTCGGCGGTTTGACCGCAGCAAGGGCGCTGAAGAAGTCCGACGTCGATGTAACCCTGATCGCGAAGACGACGCACCACTTGTTCCAGCCACTGCTGTACCAGGTTGCAACGGGAATTCTGTCCGAGGGCGAGATCGCTCCTTACACCCGCGTGATCCTGCGCAAGCAGAAGAACGTCGAGGTACTGCTCGGCGACGTCACCGACATCGACCTGACGAACAACACCGTCACGTCCAAGTTGATCGATATGAACACGGTGACACCGTTCGACAGCCTCGTCGTCGCGGCAGGTGCACAGCAGTCGTACTTCGGCAACGACCACTTCGCTACCTTCGCACCCGGGATGAAGACGATCGACGACGCCCTCGAGCTGCGCGGTCGCATTCTCGGTGCCTTCGAGGCCGCAGAAGTCACGACGTCGCAGGCCGAGCGCGACCGCCGCCTGACCTTCGTCGTCGTCGGAGCAGGCCCGACCGGTGTCGAACTCGCCGGCCAGATCGCCGAACTTGCCGACCGCACGCTCGACGGCGCGTTCAGAAACATCGATCCGAGCGATTGCCGCGTGATTCTGCTCGACGCCGCGGCAGCTGTGCTGCCGCCGATGGGCGAAAAGCTCGGCCTCAAGGCACAAGGGCGCCTGGAGAGCATGGGCGTCGAAATTCAGCTGAACGCCATGGTCACGGACGTCGACTACATGGGCCTCACCGTCAAGGACAAAGACGGCAACGAGCGTCGGATCGAATCGGCATGCAAGGTGTGGTCGGCAGGCGTGCAGGCCAGCCCACTCGGCAAGCTTCTGGCCGAACAGTCCGACGGCACGACGACCGACCGTGCGGGCCGTGTCGTCGTCGAACCCGACCTCACGGTCAAGGGCCATCCGAACGTATTCGTCGTCGGCGATCTCATGTCGGTGCAGGGCGTACCCGGTATGGCGCAGGGCGCGATCCAGGGTGCAAAGTACGCGACCAAGCTGATCAAGGCAGGCCTCGAAGGCAAGGACGATCCAGCTGCACGGAAGCCGTTCAAGTACTTCGACAAGGGCAGCATGGCAACGGTGTCGCGGTTCAACGCGGTTGCCCAGGTCGGCAAGTTCGAGATGGCAGGCTTCATCGCCTGGCTCTCCTGGCTCGCTCTGCACCTGTTCTACCTGGTCGGCTACAAGAACCGCTTCACAACGATCGTCGCGTGGTTCATCACGTTCCTCGGTCGCAACCGGGGCCAGATGGCCATCACCGGGCAGATGGTCTACGCGCGAACCGCCATGGAGAAACTCAACCAGAAGCAGGCTGCGGAACTCGCCGCACAGGGCCAGACCGCGGACCCGGAGAAGGCCGACTACGACAAAGCTCAAGCCGAGAAGGCCGCGCTGAACAAAGCCGAGCCGGAAAAGGCCGAAAGCAAAGCAGCAGGCTGATCAGTCGTGCGGCGACTGCTCGGTGTGAGTATGAGCCGAGTGAGTATGCGCCGCGTGAGTATGAGCGGTAACGCCAGGCGTGGCATGGGTGGCGCCGAGGTCGTGCAGCAATCGATGCACGATCTCGTCGTCCAACCGGTACGTCATCTTCTTGCCGTCCCGCTCGACCGCGACCCACCCTTGGTTTCGCAGCAACCGCAGCGCTTGTGACACCGCCGTCGCGGTCATCGACAGCGCAGCCGCGAGGTCCGATACGCAGATCCCAGGCGAGCGATGCATGCCGAGCAGAATGCGTAGCCGGGTCGGGTCGCCGAGCAGTTCGAATCGACGTACCCACAGGCCGAGATCGTCGGCGGCGGCGATCGCCGCACGGGCCTGCGCCACGTGTTCCGGATCGAACAGGGTCGAATCCTCGGGGGTTTGCTCGCTCACCGTTCCACGGTAGCGAGATCCGCCGGCAATCGGGCACCCAGCCAGGTCAATAGCGAGCCGCCCGCCGCGAGAGGCAGTCGCGCGGCCGACAATCCGAACAGTTCGGCGGGCCGAGAATCGGGATAGCGCAGTTCGCCGATGGCTGCTTGTGGTGCGTCGATAACGTCGGTGCTCGCGGTTGTCGCACCTAGTTCGACGCAGTGCCGCAGTAGGGGTCCGTTGTCGAGATCTGCGTCGAGCGCACCCTGCCAGCGACCGTTGGTTTCGCCCGTTCGGCCCAACTGGACCCGTTCGCGAACGCGAACTGTGGCCGACGCTGCCAGGCGTACAACGGTTTTCGCCCGATGATCTGCGCCGCCGGCAATGATCATCGGTTCCTGGTCGACATCGAGAAACGCGTCGTCGGCGACGTACAGGGTCAACCGCGCGGTCGATGTGAGTTGCGAAGAGCCTGGGAGAGCAATCGCTGCCGCGACCGAGCGAACCCGCAAGCGGGCACCCGCGCGCACGCGGACCGTGACGTCGATGCGATCCCCGCCGAGTGGCGTCGCTGCTGCACCGATGAGATGCACTGTTTCGGGATCGGTGATCCTCGCCGTGATCGCACCGAAGCCCGAGATCTGCGGCAGCCGGCCGCGCTCGGCGACGATGAGAAGTTCGCTATACAACGGCCGCCAATTGTTCGCGCACCCAGGTCAACACCTTCGTAGCGGCAGGATCCTCGGTGAGGGAGATGAGGGCGGTCGGTCTGCCTTCGCGAACCCGAACTGCGTCACGCTCCATCACCCCGAGGTCGGCGCCGACCATGGGAGCGAGGTCGGTCTTGTTGACCACCAACAGATCCGAGAACGTCACGCCGGGTCCACCCTTACGCGGCACCTTGTCGCCGCCCGCGACGTCGACGACGAAGATCTGGACGTCGATCAGGCCCGACGAGAAGGTCGCGGTCAGGTTGTCACCGCCGGATTCGACGAGGATCAGATCGAGCGGCGGATTCGATTCGATCAGATCGTCGATGGCGTCGAGGTTCGCAGTGATGTCGTCGCGAATCGCGGTGTGGGGACAACCGCCGGTCTGCACGGCCGTGATGCGCTCGTCCGGCAGAACCGCATTGCGGCGCAGGAAGTCCGCGTCCTCGGTGGTGTAGATGTCGTTGGTCAGGACGGCGAGAGACAGCTCGTCCCGCAGCTGGCGGCACAGCGCGGCGACGAGGGCCGTCTTGCCGGATCCGACCGGACCCCCGATACCGATGCGCAGCGGCTCCCCCGGTTGCCGAACTCGCTTGGGCCGGTCGTGGACGTGACTGTGCGGTTCACCGTCGATCAGATGCGGTGGCATGTGCTGCTCCCTCGTGACTGTCGTTCGTCGTGTTCGTCAGGACGCGAACAGTGGTCGTTCGCGTTCGGTGTGCCGCTGGGCGAGTACGTCGAGCAGCGGATCGGACAGACTCGCCAGCGTCGCCGTCGCGGCGCGCGCTGTCGCGTCGCAGAGATCGGCGAGCCGAATGGTCAGCGTCGCGACGTCGCTCGGATCCAGTGCCAGTAGGCGCTGCGCTGCGGTCGCTGTGCCAGTCATCGTTGTGTAGACGACGACGGTCGCCGTCTCGGTTGCCGAAGCTCCGGTGAGCGCAGCGACCCGGCCGAGGACGACGGGTTGATGCGGTCGCACGCCGAGCGTCGGCCAATCATGTTCCGGCCATGAATGTTTGGCGAGACGGACCATCCCACGCCCTTGGGCGCGCGATGCGAGCCGTGCTGCAGGCGACGGGGTTCGCGCATCCGTCTCGGCATCGGCGACAACCACGTCCATGCCGTCACACACCGCGGCAGCGATCGAGGCCGCGACCAGTCCGCCCGTCCTGATGCGGCGGCGCAGAAACGCGTCGAGGGTGACGGTGTCGCGAACCAGACCCGACGTGATCGCCTCTTCCACACCACCGGAGTGGACGTGCCCACCGGTCGGCAACCGCGAATCGGCCAATGCAAACAGCGTTGAAAGTCCCATACGGCTCAGAACAGGAAATAACGTTGTGCCATAGGCAATTCGGTCGCCGGCTGCTCTTTCCAAACCTCACCGTCGATGCGGACTGTGAACGTATCGGGGTCGACTTCGATGCGTGGCATCGCATCGTTGTTCGGCATATCGGCCTTGCCGCGCTTGCGGACGTTGCCGACTGCAACGAGCTTGCGTTCGCAGGCAAGCCGGTCGGCGAGGCCGTCTTCGATCGCCTGTTCGGAAACGAAATGCACGGAGGTGGCGGCGGCAACCTTCGGCGCGGCGCCGAACATGGGACGCGGAAGCACCGGCTGCGGGGTCGGTATGGAGGCGTTCGCATCACCCATTGCGGCCCATGCGATCGCACCACCCTTGATGACGACGTGCGGGCGAACCCCGAAGAAAGCAGGCTCCCACAGCACGAGATCGGCGAGTTTGCCGACCTCGACCGACCCGACCTCGTGCTCGATCCCATGAGCCACCGCCGGACAGATCGTGTACTTCGCGATGTAGCGCTGCACCCGTGCGTTGTCGGCGTTGGTGTCCCCCGCCAGCGACCCTCTGCGCTTCTTCATCACGTGTGCGGTCTGCCAGGTCCGCATGACAACCTCGCCGATGCGGCCCATCGCCTGCGCGTCACTGCCGATCATGGAGATCGCACCGAGGTCGTGCAGCAGGTCCTCCGCGGCGATGGTGGACGGACGAATTCGACTCTCCGCGAATGCAAGATCTTCGGGGATAGACGGGCTCAGGTGATGGCAGACCATCAGCATGTCGAGGTGCTCGTCGAGTGTGTTGACCGTGTGGGGCCGGGTCGGGTTCGTCGAGCTCGGAAGAATATTCGCGTACGAGGCGACGGTGATGATGTCGGGAGCGTGGCCACCGCCCGCACCCTCGGTGTGATAGGCATGGATGCCTCGGCCCGCGATGGCAGCGAGAGTGTCCTCGACGAAACCGGCCTCGTTCAACGTATCCGAGTGCAGTGCGGCCTGAACACCTGCTGCCTCGGCAACGGTCAGGCACGCATCGATCGCGGCGGGCGTCGAGCCCCAATCCTCGTGCAGCTTGAAACCCGAAGCGCCCGCACGTAGTTGCTCCCACATCGAGCCGGCACTGACGGTGTTGCCCTTGCCGAGCAGCAGGATGTTCATCGGCCAGCCGTCGGTCGCTTCGAACATCCGCGCGAGGTGCCAGGCTCCCGGCGTCACCGTGGTCGCCTTGCTGCCTTCAGCAGGTCCGGTGCCGCCACCCATCAGAGTCGTGATGCCTGCACCGAGTGCCTCGTCCATGATCTGCGGACAGATGAAGTGCACGTGGCAATCGATGGCGCCTGCAGTCAGGATGCGGCCGTTGCCTGCGATGATCTCCGTCGACGGACCGACAACGAGGTCCGGATGGACCCCGCTCATCGTGTCGGGGTTGCCCGCTTTGCCGAGCGCGACGATCCGCCCGTCGCGAATACCAACGTCCGCCTTGATGATTCCCCAGTGGTCCACGACGACGACACCGGTGATGACGGTGTCGGGTGCACCGTCTGCGCGCGTCGCACGAGACTGACCCATCGATTCGCGAAGCACCTTGCCGCCGCCGAACACCGCCTCTTCACCGGCGAGCCCGGGTCCACCGGAACGGTCCTCGGTGATCTCGATCAGAAGGTCGGTGTCTGCCAACCTGATTCGGTCACCGGTCGTCGGTCCGAACAGTTGCGCGTAGCGAGTTCTCGGCAGGCTCGTCATGGCTTCACGTCTCCGACCGTCGAGTCGAGCTTTCCTGGTGGCGTCAACGACAGACCGTGGACCTCACGCGTTCCACCGAGGGGAACGAGCGAAACCGACTGCCCGAGACCGGGTTCGAACCGAACAGCGGTCCCTGCAGGGATATCGAGTCTGCGACCGTGCGCGGCCGCGCGATCGAAGTCCAGCGCGGCATTCGCCTGCGGGAAATGCACGTGACTACCGATCTGCACTGGGCGGTCCCCGGTGTTCACCACCTCGATCGTCACCCGGTCGGCACCCTCGTTGATCTCGATAACGCCTTCGGCACAAAAGTATTCGCCTGGAATCATGTCGTCGGCCCTCAGCTGATCGGATGATGGACGGTGACCAGTTTGGTGCCATCCGGAAAGGTCGCCTCGACTTGGACGTCGTGCAGCATCTCCGGCACGCCTTCCATCACGTCGGCGCGCGTCAGCACCTCGCGACCGGAGGTCATCAGCTCGGCCACCGAGCGGCCGTCACGCGCACCTTCGAGCACGTGATCGCTGATGATTGCCACCGCCTCAGGATGATTCAGCGTCAGACCACGCGCGCGGCGGCGTCGGGCCAGCTCTGCGGCATAGCTCAGCAGCAGTCGTTCCTGCTCGTGCGGCGACAGTCGCATGCCCTCTCCTCCAGCGTGGTGGGGGCAATTCTGACACGGTCTACGAGCTACGGCAGTGCAAGTGCGCTACTGCCCCAGCTTCTTCTCACCGTTGATGTTCTGCAGGCGGACCTGACCTCGTGCGCAGAGTCGGTCGTCGTCGTCCTTGATGGTCACGACCCAGATCTGCTGCGTCTTGCCGCGATGAATGGGAGTCGCTTCGGCATAGAGAGTCCCCGACCGAACGGCTCGCAGGAAGTCGGTGTTGTTGTTCACGCCGACGACGCTGCCGCGTTCGCCGAACCACAGTCCCGCCGCCACACTGGCCACCGATTCGATGACCGCGCAGTAGACGCCACCGTGGACAAGTCCGGCGGGCTGATGCATGGCGGGGCCGACGGTCCATTGCGCGCGCACGGAATCGCCCTCCAGCGCGGTGTAGCGAAGTCCGATGACCCCGTCGAATCCACCGCCGACCCACTGCGTCAGTTTCTCCGGTGTTATGCCACTCATGCCTTGTTGCGCGCTATCGGTCAAGAGGTCCTCCAGAATCGTGTGACTACCCCAATCAGATGTACACGACAACGCTTTCCGGCCATGAGGCTGCCCGGACAAAGCTGCCACAACAAAGCGACGGGCTCCTCGCCTTTCGGCGAGAAGCCCGTCGCGGGAAGGACCGGGGGTCTCAGCAGCCCTCTGGACACCGGCGCGGTCCGATTGCGTCCCGCTGATGACTATAGGCAAGCCTTGCCTAACTATGCAACCCTTTGCCTGCGGACCGGTCGACCGATCGTGGTGAACGCGTCGAGCAGACCCTGACCGCGTCGAAGCGCGTCGCTTTCACTTGCCTCGGCAAGAATCGGCACGTAGGTCGCGGCGCCGATGATCGTTTCGCCCACGATGCTCCAGTAGCGGAGGTAGCCGAGTTCGGTGCATTCGGAGAGCTTTTCGTAGACGGCGTCGAGCGATGTGACACAACGATGTGCGGTCCACACGCCGAGCGACTGCTCGCACGGCAGCACAACCACGTCCTTTTCGGCGGCGCATGGATCGCCTGGCAGCGCACGCACAGTCGTGTCGACCACGCCGGCCCAATCCATTCCGCCGTCGTTGTCGGAGTGAATCCACAGGTTCTCGATGCCGGGATCCCACGCGCGACCGTCGAGGATGATCGACGCGGCGACCCGGCCTACGACAGCGTGGATGAACGACGTTGCAACGACCTCCGCGGCCGAATCGGCACTGCTCATTTCTCCGCGGGCGCGGGCATACATCTGCTCGACGCGTCCGGACTCGACCCCGTCCCGCAAGCTCCACCAGCGCCGTTTACCCTCGTCGGCGACGGCGGCGACCGCGTACACACGTGGGTAGTCGGGATAGAGGCGGCGCAACCGGTGACACGAGTCCGCCAAAGCGGTACAGGTCCGATCGGTGCGCGTCCGGTCGACCGGAGATGCGGTCGCGGCGGTGGGCATGGAAAGCCTCCTCGAAGTCAAGGACGTAGCCGTTCTAAGATAGGTTAGGCTTACCAGACATGGGGGCAAACGTGAAGCATTGCCCTCAGCCCGATTTGCAGGAGAAGCCCGCCGACGTGACCGATCGTGGCCCCGTACCTCGGCGTCTTCGCTACACAGCGGCGGCAATCGACGCAGTTGTGATCTGCGCCCCCCTCGTGATCGGCTTTCTGATCGTGCAAGCCCTCCGCGTCGACAACGGCGGGACCGCGGACCGTGCCGTATTCGGCTCGATCGCGCTACTGAGTGCGGGCGCACTCTTCGTGTGGAACAGGGGCTTCCGCGACGGCGACGCCGGCCAAAGTCTCGGAAAAGCCGCGACCGGGTTGGTAATTCGTGACTCCACAAGCGGCGCTCCGATCGGACACCGCACGGCGCTGTCGACAGCGTTGTCGACAGGCAACCGGGCAGGCGTCGAAGTCGTCGCGGAGCGACACGCGATGGACGACGGTTTCTCCCCGCTCCCCCGCGACGATTCGATCGGCGCGACCCGCAAACGCAGGCTCGGCGGCCTTACCGTGCTCGCAGGCCTGCTGTGTGCGGTCGGTCTGGTCAGCATCGCAATCGGCGCGCAGCCACTGACGATCGGCGAAGTGTGGCACGCCGTCTTCACCCCGACGGGCACTGCGGCCGACGAGATAGTAAGTGCGTTGCGGGTGCCGAGGACGATGCTCGGGCTCCTCGTCGGTATCGCGCTCGGTGTTGCCGGCGCGTTCATACAGGGCCACACCAGAAATCCACTCGCCGACGCCGGACTGCTCGGACTCAACGGCGGCGCCGCATTCGCCGTCGTCGTCGCCATTCATCTGTTCTCGCTCAACGCGCCGAGCGAGTACATCTGGTTCGCATTCGTCGGTTCTTTCGGTGCGAGTGTGATCGTCTTCGGCGCGGCCTCGATCGGCAAAGGCAGCGCCACACCGCTGACCCTCGCCCTCGCCGGAGCAGCGGTCGCATTCTTCCTGCAAGCCATGACGAACGCGGTCGTACTGCTCGACGGGAACGCGCTGGAGGCCTACCGCTTCTGGGTCGTCGGCGAGATCGCCGGTCGCGACACGTCCGTCTTCTGGCAGATCCTGCCTTTCGTCATCGTCGGACTTGTGATCGCCTTCGCCGGAACGTCCGGTCTCAACGTCCTCAGTCTCGGCGACGACGTTGCGCGGTCGCTCGGAACGAACGTCGCCCTCAACCGAACGATGGGCATCGTGGCCATCACCCTGCTGTGCGGTGCCGCGACGGCCGCCTGCGGGCCGATAGCGTTTCTCGGTCTTGTCGTTCCGCACGTCGCGCGAACCATCACCGGACCCGACTACCGCTGGCTCGTCCCGTACGCCGGACTGCTCGGTGGACTACTTGTCGTCCTCGCCGACGTGGTCGGCCGCGTGGTTGTACGCCCAGGCGAACTGCAGGTCGGTATCGTGCTCGCACTGGTCGGCGGACCCTTCTTCGTCGCACTCGTGCGCCGCCGGAAGTTGGTGAGCGTATGACCACCGAGGTCGCCAAGACCACCAAGCCCGTCACCCGACGAGCTGTACGAGTCGGACCCGTATCGGTCGTCGTTCGCCCGTGGATGATCTTCGTCAACATCGTTCTGCTCGCGCTGCTGTTGCTGCTCTTCTGTGTGGACATCGGACGTGGCGAGCTCTCGTTGAGTGTCGGCCAGGTCATCGACGCACTCGGCGGCGCCGGAACCAGATCGCAACGATTCATCGTCAACGACGTTCGACTCCCCCGCGCACTCGTCGGGCTTCTCGTCGGCATCGCGCTCGGAATCTCGGGCGCGATAACGCAATCCGTTCTGCGCAATCCGCTGGCCAGCCCGGACATCCTCGGGATCACTGCCGGCGCAAGCGTAGGAGCGGTCGGCTTGATCGTCGGGTTCGGCGCAGGCGTAGGCATCGGCGTACCCACAGCGGCGCTGGTCGGCGGATTCGTCACCGCGGGCGCGATCTACCTGCTCGCCTGGCAGGGCGCCGTCGAAGGCTATCGACTCGTCCTGATCGGCATCGGCACCAACGCGATGATGCTTGCCATGGTCGGGTGGCTGTTCGTCAAAGCGAACACCTACGACGTCGCCACCATTCAGCTCTGGCTGACCGGATCGCTCGATCAAGCGGGGTGGAGCAACGTACGGACGACCGCGATCGGCGTCGTCGTCTTCGGCGTCGTCGCCCTGATCTCTGCACCCGCCATGGCGACGCTGCGGTTCGGCGACGACAAGGCCCGCTCCCTCGGTGTGCGCCTGCAGGCCAGGCAAGGCGTCGTCCTGCTCTCCGCTGTCGCACTCGCTGGACTGGCAACCGCCGCCAGCGGACCGATCGGGTTCGTCGCACTCGCCTCACCGCAGATTGCACGTCGACTATTACGCACTCCAGGCGAGCCGATCGTCGGTTCGGCCCTGGTCGGCGGTGTTCTTGTCCTCGCAAGCGACATCATCGCCCGTACGCTGCTCCCCATAAGTCTTCCCGTCGGCATCGTCACCGCAGCGCTCGGCGGCCCGTTCTTGCTCTACCTGCTCGTACGCAACAACCGGAAGGCGTCGATATGACCCGCACTCGATTGGCGGCTGTCGACGTCACCCTCGGCTACGGCGACCGCACGGTCGTCGAAGGCCTCGACCTCGAGGTGATGACCGGCGTCATAACAACCGTCATCGGCCCGAACGGTTGCGGTAAATCCACCCTGCTGCGCTCCCTCGGACGATTGCTCCGACCGAGCGCAGGCAAGGTGCTGCTCGACGGCAAAGCCATCTCGTCGATGAAATCCCGCGACGTCGCACGAATCCTCGGCGTCCTGCCACAGACCCCGATCGCTCCCGAAGGCCTCACGGTCGCCGATCTCGTTGCGCGCGGCCGACATCCACATCAGTCCTGGATCCGACAGTGGTCCGGAGACGACGAGCGCGAGGTCACCGAGGCACTCGAGCTGACCGGTATCGCAGATCTGGCCAAGCGACCGATCGACGAACTGTCCGGCGGACAACGCCAGCGGGCCTGGATTTCGATGGCACTCGCGCAGGGCACGGACATTCTCTTGCTCGACGAGCCGACGACCTATCTCGACCTCGCCCATTCGATCGACGTCCTCGACCTCGTCGACCACCTGCACGAGGAGCTCGGCCGTACCGTCGTGATGGTGCTGCACGACCTCAACCTCGCGATCCGCTACAGCGACCAACTCATCGTGATGGCGGAAGGACGCATCGTCGCTTCGGGTCCGCCGAAGGACGTCGTCTCCGCAGAATTGCTGAAGCGCGTTTTCGGGCTCGACGCAACCGTCATCGAAGACCCCGTCTCCGATCGACCGCTGATCGTTCCGATCGGCACGAGGCATGTGTACGGCGCGGTCGGCGGACCCAAATCCACGGTGTAACTGAACCTCGGCTAGCGATCGATGATCGTCCGTACCAGCTTCATACCCTGCCCGAGCGATACCTCCGGCAGATATGCGCGACCGATCGCGTTGCCGATGCTCGGCAGCGCGGCCGGGTCGGCGAAGACCATGTACATCGGCACGTAGTCCGGCTGGAACTTCGATTTGAACGCGAGCAACGAGCGGAATCCGTACACGGGTTCCAGTGCGGCGCCGAGCACTTCGAGCAAACGATCGAGTGCGCCCGTCAACGCATCGGGAGCGGGCAACGCATCCTGCGAGGCGGCATCGCCGACCTTGGCGAGCGGTGCGCCGGAGAGGCTGACGAACTCTGCGCCTTCGTCTTTGAGCAGCAGCGCGGCGGATGCGATGAGAAATTCCATCGTCGGACGGAAGCCGTCGGAGCGGCGTCGCATGAAGTCGAGCGTCCAGCCGACCACGACACCGTCGCGGTAGACGGGAAGCCACGACGTCACACCGTGCACATGACGGTCGGCGTCGACAGCGATGAGGCAGCGCACCTCGACATCGTCGACCTCGTCGAGACCGCCGAGTGTGAAGCCCATTTCGGGCATTCCCTTGTCGGCCACCCACTCTTCGGAGATCGCCACGATCTGGTCGCGAATCTCGATCGGCGCAGTGTGGAAGGTCGTCCACTCGGCTTCGACACCCGACTTCTTCGCCCGGTTGATCGACGTACGGACGTCCTGGAAGCGCTTGCCGGTGAATGCCAGTTTCGTCAGGTCGAGCACCGTCTCCTCGGCGACCTGGATTGCGCCCCAACCGAGGTCGTCCGCGATCTCCTTCAGTTCGACACTCACCGAGTAGTAGCAGAGCGACCACCCGCTCGACGACGCGAACTCGGCGAAGGCGACGACATTGTCACGCAAGCGGTCTCGCGGCCCCACCGGATCGCCCGTTGTGATCGCGACCCCACCGACGACGCGGTAGGCCACGAAACTGGCGCCGTCGGCGGCGAACCAGTACCTGTTGCCTCGCCACGTCGTCATCCACGACAGAGCGGTACCACCGCTGCGCCGCAACAACTCTCGGGCGCGTCCGGTCGCGTCCGTCTCGGCGCCGTAGGCGGGGACGAGGAACGTTCCGAGTACGAGCACCGAGGCGACCAGCCAGAAGGCAACGCCGGTCCACTCGTAGAGGAACGTCGCAACAGCACCGTCCGGAAGGAACCGCGGATCGAGCCACTGCAGGTAGACGGGCGGAATCAACCGTTCGGGGAAATCCGCGAGCAGACCGCTCAGCGTCGGTGTGTGATCGAACGCGTTGCGTGCGGCGAGTCCGCCGAGCACGTAGATCGCGGCGAGACCGGCCGTGAGCGCGGCCATGACGGCAGCCAGCCGGGTATACGTACCGCGTGGTGCACGAACGTCGAAGAAGCGGCGCGTTGCGACGAGAACGACGAGGACCGCCAACGGGGTCAGGAACGGCACAATGGTCCGGTAGGCGGTCGCTGATTCGAAATCGTAGAAGACCCAATCGGATTCGTCGGCACCGACGAACCTGTTGACGTAGTTCAGCAGCGACATCGCAAGCAACAGAACCTGACCGGCGACGGCGGCAAACCAGGCGAAGCGCCTCCCCCGACGCAGTCCGTCACTGACGACAAGCAGGAACAACGACGGCATCAGCGACAGAATTGTTGGTCCGACACCGCCGAGTCGCAGCTCGAGTTCCCCGCGCCTGCAGTCGAGCGAGCCGGGTGTGGCGTCGCAGATATCGCGGACTTCTTCGGTGGTGTACGCAATGCCTCTGAACAATTCTCGCAGCACGGCAAAAGGTCCGATTGCGTTGGGCGACAGCGCAGCCAACGCAGGTCCGAGTGCACTCGCGGCGACGATGATCGCAACGAGCACCCGGCCTTCACGGCGAGTTCCTGTCGTCACCTTCCCGCGCGAGGACCTACCGACGATCCATGGACCGAGCACAAGCCCGACGAAGGCAGCCGCCAGCCTGATCACGTCCTGCAGGTGACCGCCGAACAGGAAGAGGGTCAGCAGCAGAGCGATCAGACCTACACGAATACGCCTGCGCCACAGGGTGTCCATCCGCGAACTCGCGACCATCGCGACACCGACGATCCAGGTGGTCGGCCCGAGAGCCGTACCGACGTGCAGGCGGAAGCCCCAGCTCTCGTCGAACAACTTGGCCGCCACCGCCAGCCCGAGTCCGAGCAGTGCGCCGAGAATCTGTGTCGACACCGCGGCGATCGCGAACCGTGTGGACCCGATCTTTCGTTCGATGGGTGCGGCGACGAAGAAGATCAGAACGGTCGCCCCGAGATAGCCGAAAAGTGTTGGTGCCCAGAGACCCGCGCTGAGCGGTGTCCAGATCCGCCAGTGCTCGAATGGAACGATGCCGACAGCGAAATGACGAACGACGTACTCCGACTGCCGCCACACGCTGCCGGTGACGAGTGCAAGCACCCACAGCAGCACGAGTGCACCCATGCTGACGGGGGCACCACGCGCGCCGAAACGCATCGTCATGACGATCGGCTGCCAGTATCGGTTCGCCGATTCCAGTGCCGCGCGCGACATATCGCGCAGGGTGCGTCTGGGATCGGCAGCTTCGGCCGGTTCGGTCGGTGTTGTCGCGCTCATGATGCGGTCAGCCCCAATCGGTGTGCCAGCCAACCCAGCTGAGTCCGAAGTCCCGGCTGCCACACCGCCCAACTGTGCCCGCCGGGCAGTTCGACGTACAGGACGTCCATCCCGGCTGCTTTTGCCTTGTCGTACATCGCCTGCTGTCCTGATCTGAAATCTTTGTCGTCGCTGCCGACCACGAAAACCCCCGCGGAGTTCGGGTACGTGCGCGATGCCATCAGATTTGCCGGGTTGACCTTGTCGTATGCCGATTCGTCGCCACCGAAGGCTGCATCGACGGTGCGCTGTCGATCGCCGAGTGTCGGCTCAGTCTGACCCGACATGTCGATAAATGTCGGATAAACGTCTGGGTAGTTTGTCGCCATTTGCAACGCGCAGGTTCCGCCGTAGGAAAGACCGGCGATTGCCCATGCCCTCGGGTCCGGATTCACCTGCAGGTTCGCCTTCGTCCACGCCGGTACGTCGACCCCGAGGTAGGACCCCGCGTTGCCGAGTTTCGAGTCCATACACAGTGGATTGGCGAGTTCGCTGCCGAGTCCGTCCGCGATCACGACGATCGGTGCGAGTCCACCGTGCTCTTTCGCGAAGTCGTCCATCGTCACGGCGAGCTTGCCTGCGGAAAACCAGTCCCTCGGGTCGCCTGGTTGGCCTGTGAGCAGCACCAGCACGGGCAACAGTGGCCGCGGATCGACAAAGTACGCCGGCGGGAGATAGAGCTGAGCATCGCGGGCGGCAAACCCCGACTTCGCACCCGGGATGGCCGCGGAGGTGACCCTGCCTGCGCTCGGTAGATTCTGCGGCGCCTTCCAGACCGAGTCGAGCGGCGTCCCGTCGACGGTCCGCCCGGTCGGGCCTGGCAAATTTGCGAAGTCGATGCGATTCGAGTCGGGAAGACCGAGCGCGTCGGCAATCGTCGGGTACTGCCCGTACACCCGATTGATCTGGACGCCTGCCGTGACGACGAGAGCCACGGCTGCGAGGACAGTCACGATGCGGCCGATCCAGCGGGTCGATCGCCGCATACGCGGCACGAGGAGAACGAGGCCGGCTACGCCGATCCCGATCCAGGCGTAGACTCCGTCTACGATCGGATCCGGGAACGGATGCCACACCTTTTCGACGACGATGTAGAGGACGACCGTCAACACGAGAGCCGCCGTCGTTCCGATGGGCACTGCGCGCCTCGAGTGCGTTCGTCCGCCGAAGAGCAACCAGCAGGCGCCGAGCGCGCCGAGCGCGGTGAGTACCAACGGCAAGGCTCCCGTAACCAACGACAACTGCTCGAGCCGTTCCAACCCTGCCCCCTCGTAAAAGGTTCTTCGGGCCACCCGCTGGAGCCCGTGATCGACGCCGTGACGCAAGTATGAGGAATACCACATCCAGCGCTTTCTACGTACGACGGTGTGTAGTACGCATTTGTGTCGGAGTCGCCGTACACTTTTCGGATGGCTGTACTCGGTGAGCTCGAACGGGCTGTTATGGATCATCTGTGGTCGACGAGCGAACCGCAGACGGTACGTCAGGTACACGAGGCGCTCGCTGCAAAACGTGAACTCGCGTACACAACGGTGATGACGGTGCTACAGCGTCTCGCGAAGAAGGATCTCGTGACCCAGGAGCGCGACGACCGCGCGCACCGGTACGCACCCGTATCGGGGCGTGACGAATTGGTGGCGAGCCTGATGGTCGACGCACTGCAACAGGCGGAATCGAGTGGCCGAGCGGCAGCGCTCGTACATTTCGTCGGTCAGGTCGGCGCTGACGAGGCCGCTGCATTGCGCGAGGCTCTTGCCGAACTCGAAAAGTCCGAAGCAGCGAAGGCCCCGCCGAACATCGACAAGAGCAGCAGTCATGCGCCGTGAACCTGCTGATTCCTCGAATCCGGGAGACTTCGTAGGGAACACTGTCACCCGATGAACATCGCCGCGCCGGTTTTCGGCCTCCTTGCACTGTTGCTGGCAGGTCCCGCACCGGCGTTGCTCGCTCGCGCAACATGGCCTTACCGGGCGCCGCGGGCAGCGCTCGTGCTCTGGCAGGCGATCGGTCTCGGCGCAGTACTTTCGGCATTCGGGTCCGGCTTGGCAATTGCTAGCGAACTCCTCGTGCCCGGCGCGAACGGCCGTCCGACCACATCACCGACCAAAGAGATCGACGCGCTCGGCCTCCCACTCTGGACGATCTACGTCGTCGTATTCGCCCTCACCCTGCTCGTCGGCGCTCGTCTCATCTACGCGGTTCTGCGGGTCGGGGTGCTCACCCGGCGCCGACGTGCCAGGCATCGCATGCTTGTAGACCTACTCGACCGCAGCGCGAACGACTCGACCCGCGTGCACTCCGCCGACATCCGCGTCCTCGAAGCCACCGAACCCATCGCCTACTGCCTGCCGGGCCTCCGCCGACGAGTTGTGTTGAGCGAAGGCACATTCGCCAGCCTCGACGAGTCCGAGCTCAAGGCTGTGCTCACCCACGAACGGTCGCATCTGCGCGCGCGTCACGATCTGGTTCTCGAAGCCTTCACGGCAGTGCACGAGGCTTTTCCCCGGTTCGTGCGCAGCGGGTCGGCGCTCGGATCGGTGACGTTGCTCGTCGAGCTTCTCGCCGACGACTCCGCCGTGAAGGTCACCGGTCCGACTCCCCTCGCGCGCGCGTTGGTCGCCTGCGCCGGGTCAGCAGCCCCCGACGGTGCGCTTGCAGCAGGCGGACCCCACACACTCATACGCGTGCAGCGGCTCAGCGGCCCAGCCGGTGATGTGCGAATTGCGTTGGCCGCCTACACCGCTTCGGCAGCCATTCTGGTGATCCCGACCATCGCCGTAGCCGTGCCATGGCTGGTCGAGATCAAACGGTTGTTCACCGCCTGACCTGCCGGAGTAGTCCACGTCACGTTCGCGGAATCGTTATCGACGGGTGGAATCGCGTACACTCGATAACGGCCGCCAGAGTGGCCGATTGAATCAAGTGGCGCATCGCCCGATCCTCTGCAAAGCGGAAACCGGTGAGCCGTGCCCTGGCTCGTCCCTTTGTGCGTGCTGCATCGACAGCTACCGCTCCGCGACGTGCCCTATGTCCGGAGAGGTTTTACTGCGTGTCCAACGCTGCCCTGAATGACCCTGCCCAAAATATTGTTGCCGCCGATGACGTCGCTTCGAGCGACGCCGTCGCGCTGACGTTCGCCCAGCTCGGCCTTCCCGAGCCTGTTGTCGCCGCACTTGCGCGCAACTCCATCACCGTTCCTTCGCCGATCCAGGCGAAGGCACTTCCCGACGCGATCGCCGGTATCAACGTCCTCGGCCGCGCACAGACCGGTTCCGGCAAGACCCTCGCGTTCGGTCTGCCGATGCTTGCGCGACTTGCTCGCCACACCGACCGTCCGGCCGCCAAGCGACCGCGTGCACTGGTACTCGTCCCGACCCGCGAGCTCGCGTTCCAGGTCGTAGATTCCTTGTCTCCCTACGCAACTGCGCTCGGCCTTACCGTGCGTGCAGCTGTCGGCGGCACACCGTTCAACAAGCAGGTCGACCAGTTGCGCCGCGGCGTCGACATCCTTGTCGCAACGCCTGGCCGCCTCGGCGACCACATGCGTCAGAACACCTGCGTGCTCGACTCGATCGAAATCACCGCGCTCGACGAAGCCGACCAGATGGCCGACATGGGCTTCCTGCCCGAGGTTCGCGAGATCCTCGGCCAGACCCGCTCCGACGGTCAGCGCCTGCTGTTCTCGGCGACGCTCGACCGTGAGGTCCAGTCGCTCGTTCGCCAGTTCCTGCCCGACCACGTGCAGCATTCGACCGAAGACGGCCGCGCGAGTGTCGACACGATGGACCACTACGTCCTGCTCGTCGATCGTGGCAACAAGGACAAGGTCCTGGCCGAGATCGGCGCCCGCTCGGGCCGCACGATCATGTTCGCCCGCACCAAGCTCGGCTGCGAGGGCATCACGGATCGACTTCGTGCACTTGGCATTCCGGCCGAGGCGCTGCACGGCGGCAAGGCACAGAACCAGCGGACCCGCGTCCTCGAGCGCTTCAAGAACGGCCGCACCCCCGTACTCGTCGCAACCGATGTCGCAGCCCGCGGCATCCACGTCGACGGCATCGACCTCGTCGTCCACGTCGATCCCCCGGCCGACCACAAGGACTACCTGCACCGCGCCGGTCGCACGGCACGCGCAGGCGAGAAGGGCACCGTCGTCGCGATCGTGCTTCCGAACCAGCGAAACATGATGCGCAAGTTGACGTCCATGGCCGGCGTCAAGGCGCAGCTCGTTCCCGTCGCACCGGGTTCGACCGAATTGGCCTCGATCACCGGAGCACAGCAGCCGAGTGGCGAGCCGATTCCGGAGCCAACCGTCCGCGGTGGCCGTCGCGAAGGTGGCTACGACAGCCGCTCCCGCGGACCGCGCCGCGAAAGCACCGGATACCGGGGCGACCGCACGACCGATCGTGGTCCGCGTCGCGAGTACTCGCCGCGCCGCGAGGCCGCTCCCCACGCACCGGCCGCACCGCATGCACCCCATGCACCGCGTCGCGATCCGGCTCGTGCGGATGCACCTCGTACCGGTTCGACGTCGGGCGGCTTCCGTGGTCGTGCCGATTCCGGCTCTTACGGCGGTTTCGAGCGTCGTGATCGGCGCACCGTATAGCGTCTCGACCTGATGGTCACATCAGCTACGTTCTCCGACCTGGGCCTGCCACCTCTTCTGGTGCAGGCCCTGCGTCGTGAGGACCTCCTCGCACCGTTCCCGATTCAGGCTGCGGCCATACCGGATGTGTTGGCAGGCAACGATGTTCTGGGTCGCGCACCCACCGGTTCCGGTAAGACGCTCGCGTTCGGGCTGCCGATGCTCGCCCGCCTTGTCGGCGCGCCGACCAAACCCGGCCGGCCGCGCGGGTTGGTGCTCGTACCGACACGCGAGCTCGCCCAGCAGATCGAACGTGCACTCGACGACGTAGCGATCGCGCTCGGTCTCCGTGTTGCCAGTGTCGTCGGCGGTGTCCCGCTCAAACGCAACGTCGAACGTCTCACGCGTGGTGTCGATCTCCTCGTCGCGACGCCGGGCAGACTCGTCGATCTCGTTGCGCAAGGATCTGCATCGCTCGAGGACGTGGCGATCACCACCATCGACGAGGCCGACCGACTGGCCGACCTCGGCTTTCTGCCCCAGGTAATCGATTTGCTCGATCGCACGCCGAGCGATGGTCAGCGCCTGTTGTTTTCGGCGACGCTCGACAACGACGTCGACGGCCTCGTCCAGCGTTACCTGCGGTCGCCGGTGAGCCATTCGGTCGCGCTCGCGGTCGAGGTTCCGACGATGACCCACCATCTGCTCTACGTCGATCACCACGACAAGCCCGCTGTGATCGCCGAGATCGCTTCGCGCCAAGGCAAAACGATCATGTTCGTGCGGACCAAGTTCGGTGTCGACCGGGTCGTCGACGCGCTGCGAGCGGTCGGCGTCGAGGCCGGTGCCATGCACGGCGGCAAAACTCAGCACCACCGCACTCGGACGCTCGCAGGTTTCGCCGACGGTACGACGCCTGTGCTCGTCACGACCGACGTCGCCGCCCGCGGCATACATGTCGACGGAATCTCGTTGGTCGTGCACGTCGATCCGCCGATCGATCCGAAGGACTACCTGCACCGAGCTGGTCGTACCGCGCGTGCCGGTGAAGCCGGCGTCGTCGTCACGCTCGTCACCGAGGATCAACGCCAGGAAGTCGAGCGGATGACTCGTCAGGCCGATGTGGAGATCGCCGCAATCGATGTCCGCCCCGGCGACCGCGCGATGATCACCATCACCGGTGCGCGCCGACCGAGCGGCAAACGGGTTCCCGTCGCTGCTCCCCCTGCGCCTGCCCCGAAGCCTCGTACGCCCAAACACGAGAACAAGTCGGCACGTCGCGCACATTCACACCGCAGGCGCGGCGCACACTGATCGGGTGTCCGGACTCCCCATAGCGTCGATCGCGTGCGCACTCCTAGCTGCCCTCCTCTTCGCCTGTGCCGCCGTCGCGCAACAAAGTGCCGCAGCAGCTGTGCCCGAAGGCTCCTCGCTCGTCACGGGGATACTGCGCAGCCCACGCTGGTGGGCAGGCCTGATCGGTGACGGCGGTGGTTATGCAATGCAGGTGGCTGCCCTCGCGCTCGGGTCCGTGTTGGTCGTGCAGCCGATCCTGGTCTGCTCGCTTGTGTTCGCGCTGCCGCTTGCCGCGCGCTTCGCCGGCCGGCGAATCAGCGCTCGAACCTGGTTGCTCGCGGGTGCACTTGTCGCAGCGCTCGGGGTGTTTCTCGTTGTCGGCGATCCGACAGAAGGCAACTCGGACGCACCGCTCGGCGATTGGGTGCTGCCGCTGGCGATCCTGATAGGCGTCGTCGTCGCTGCAACTGTCGCGGGCCTGTCGCGCATCGAAGCGCACTGGCGCGCACTACTTCTCGGTGCCGCCAGCGGATTGCTCTACGGTCTTGCGGCAGCCGTGACGAAGTACGTCACCGACCTCTTCTCCGACGGCCTCGGCGCCGTGTTGACCAGCTGGCAGACCTACGCGCTCGTCGCAGCGGGCGCCGCAGGAGTGTTTCTGCAGCAGAAGGCATTTCAGGTTGGTCCGATCTCGGCGTCCCTGCCTGCGGTCACCATCGCCGAACCACTCGGCGCGATCTTCATCGGTATGGCCGTCCTCGACGAACGGCTGCGCACCGGCGATCTCGGGCTCGCGGCGACCATCCTCGCCGTCGTTGTCATGCTGGCGACAGCGCTTGCACTGTCACGGTCGCAGGTGGACGCGGCCGAAGGCGCCGGCTCCGCGAAGAACTAGCCGGGACGCACGGCAACCAGTCCGGTCACCGTGCCCTGCAGGTAATCCCCGGCCGCGCTGATGAGCGCCGACATCTGCAGGGTGTCCCCCGCCAGTGTTCCCGGCAATTCCTCTGTGGCGAGCACAGCACCCGAATTCGGGTCGAGGACGGCGAAGGCGAATCCGTCGAGCGGCGTCGTCACATCGCCTGCACCGGGCAGCGATCGGCGGACGACGGTGTAGAGCAGTCCGTCGGCGATCGACAGGTGCGGCACCGCGGCACTGCGAATCCGGTTGTCCCACAAGACGGAACACTGTCCCGCCGCCGAAACGTCCACGCGCGTCATCCCGCCGGAAAACGGCGCGCTCGACGGCACGGCTGGGCCTGCGCCCTCCGGAACCGTCGGATACGGATAGCCGTACGTACCGGCGACGAATACCGAACCACCTACGCCGACAGGCGAATTTTCGCTACCCGGACCGCCTCGCGCGAGGACGGGCACCGCGCAAACCGGTTCACCCGTACCGGAACGGAACACAAGCAGTTCGACAGCATCCGCGGCGTTGTCGACGATCGTCACGTACTCCGAACCCGTCTGCGGACCGAAATACGTTGGCGTCGAACCGGTTCCCCAACCGAGTTGACCAGGTTTGCGACCGAGGCCGCGGTCGTAGGCTGCTCGCCAGCGAACCTGTGGTCGGCCGGTTTCGTCGGCAACCAGTTCGTAGAGTGCGGCCGTCGTGGCGACTGCGGTGCCGGTCGGTGAGGTCGAGATGCTGTTGCTCACCTGTTCACCGGCAGGCAGGGCGAGCGTGCGCGCTACGCCGGTCGCATCGACGACTCCGACGATCCCACTACCAGTCGCGAACCAGACGTTGCCCCGCCAGTCCGGCGCTAGACCGGTCACGTTGTCGCCGTTGGGTATTGCGCCCGTCAAGTCGATTGCTTCGTCGATCGACAATTGCCGACCGCCGTCGGTCGTCGCGTGGTGTGCGACGCGCACCAGTCTGCGTTCGCCGTCCACCACGACGAGGCGATCGCCGTTGTCGAGGTAGGCGTACACACCTCCGAGCAGGCTGCCCTTCGGCAACGCAATTTGCGCGAGTGGGATCGGCCCGCGTGGATCGATCAGGTACACCGTCGGAATCTGTCCGACGATCGACGTGCAGAGTGCGACCACCAACGAATCCGAGCCCTGCAGGATCGTCGGACACGCTGCGCCGAGCGGCAAGGCCTGCACGGTCACGGGTCCGGAGCCGGGCCCAGCGAGCGGCGTCGCGTCCGAGGAGCCTGCGTCGCCGTGCATGGTCGACGTTCCGATCGGACCGAGATAGGGGTTCGCCGGGGCGAGCGGTCCCCAAGTCGGCGTCGCCGCCGAGGGACCGACGCCGGCCACCAGCGCAACGGCGACGACGGGCAGCAAAACGCGAGTGCACCACACAGCGGCCGAGCCTAGCGATCGGCCGAGAACCCCTGCGCAGCGCCGCTTTTGACAGTCTCCCCACCGGCTTTCGAGGTACCACATGAACCCCAATAGTCACATCCGCACCACCCACCCCATTGGTAACGGAGTGGATACCATTCGGAACCGGTTCGGTCGCTTTGTGGCGCGGGAGTTTTCGTCATGCGAATCTTCGTTCCGCGTCCGTCGGGGATTTGCTCGTCCAACTTGCGTGAACCTTCACGCTGCACCGAATGGAGCTTCACATGTACCGCTCTCGTATTGTCCGCACTCTGATCGTCGCCGGCGCAGGCGTCACGATCGCAGCCTCCACCGCCCTTTTCGCACCAGGTGCCGCCAGCGCAGGCAACGGCAAATGCATCCAGCAAGAAGGCGCGACCGCATGCATGGTCTTCGAAAACGAGCCGGCGCCCGAGCCCCCGCCTGCCACGCTGTGCCTCGGATCCCTGTGCTTGCCCGTCCCGCTCGGCAGCAGCTAGCCAGTCTCGAATTTCGACGGAGGTGGGTGTGTGCGCACGACGTGCACACACCACAACCTTCGAGCGACGCCGCTGTTGGAGAGGGTGCTGTAACCATGTTCGCTTTTCGTAAGTCCGCGCGACGGCTGACCGCGGCAACGATCGTCACGTCGGCGCTCGCCGCAACCGCGTTCGCGACAGCCGCTCCCGCCGCCGCCGAACCCGGCGCCGAGCCCGCGTCGCTCGAACAGACCGAAGTTCTGAGCGACCGCCGTCTCAACCTCTACGTGTACTCCGGTGCGATGGACCGCATGATCAAAGTGCAGGTGATCAAGCCGGCAGACACCAGTGCACCGCGGCCCGTGCTGTATCTCCTGAACGGCGCTGGCGGCGGCATGGACGGCGCCAACTGGGACTCGCAGACCGATCTGGACGGCTTCTTCGCCGACAAGAACGTCAACGTCGTCATTCCCAACGGTGGTGCATTCAGCTACTACACCGACTGGCAGCGGCCGGACCCCGTGCTCGGTCGCCCCATGTGGACAACGTTTCTCACGCAGGAGTTGCCTCCGATCGTCGACGCCGCACTTGGTACGACCGGGGTGAACGCGATCGCGGGTGTGTCGATGGCAGGCAGCTCCGCCCTCGCTCTCGCGCAAGCCGCGCCCGACCTCTACAAGGCGGTCGGCGCCTACAGCGGCTGCGCCGAAACGAGCACTCCGATCGGACGTCAATTCGTACGACTGGTCGTCGAGGGACGTGGGCGAGCGAACACCGCAAACATGTGGGGACCCGGCGACGACCCTGCGTGGGCCGCAGCCGACCCATTCGTCAACGCGGAGAAACTACGTGGCAAGCATCTCTACATTTCTTCGGGCACCGGACTCCCCGGCATCCACGAGACTCTGGAGAACGAACGGTTGAAGGACAACCCCATGATGCTTGCCAACCAGGCGGTGACCGGCGGCATCATCGAGGCAGCGACCTTCGGCTGCACACAGCATCTCGCCATGCGCCTCGGCGAACTCCAGATTCCAGCGACCTTCGACTTCCGCCCGACCGGCACTCATTCGTGGGGCTACTGGGAAGACGATCTACACAATTCGTGGCCGGGCTTCGCAACTGCTATCGGGCTCTGACCGAACTCGCCGACCCCTCACGATCACCTGGTCCCGCGTAGCATCCAAACGTGCAGTTCCTACCAGGCCACACGCCGCCATACGACCTGACGTACGACGACGTCTTCCTCGTCCCGAACCAGACGGACGTCACGTCGCGCTTCGACGTCGACCTCTCCTCCGCCGACGGTTCGGGTACGACGATCCCGATCGTCGTCGCAAACATGACGGCGGTCGCGGGCAAGCGGATGGCCGAAACAGTCGCTCGCCGAGGCGGTCTGGTCGTACTCCCCCAGGATCTGCCGACGGCGGCGGTCGCGTCGACCGTTGCCTTCGTCAAGAGCAGGCACCTGGTCGCGGACACACCGGTCGTGCTCGGACCCGACGATTCGGTTTCCGATGCTGTCGCGTTGTTGCACAAGCGCGCACACGGTGCGGCGATCGTCGTCGTCGACGGTAGACCGACCGGCGTCGTCACCGAAGCGGCATGTACGGACGTCGATCGGTTCGCTCGCCTACGGTCCGTCGCTGCAACGGATTTCGTGTCCGTGCCCGTCTCGACGTCGCCGCGTGAGGTGTTCGAACTGCTCGAGTCCAAACATCTCGGCGTCGCCGTCCTCACCCATCCCGACGGGACGCTCGCAGGTGTGCTCACCCGCACTGGCGCGGTCCGTGCCGGGATCTACCGACCTGCGGTCGATGCGGACGGCAAGCTTCGGATCGCCGCGGCGGTCGGGATCAACGGCGACGTCGCGGCCAAGGCGGAGGCACTCGTCGACGCCGGTGCGGATCTGCTTGTGATCGACACTGCGCACGGACATCAGAACAAGATGCTGGAAACCTTGCGTGCGGTGCGAAAGCTCGATCTCGGCGTACCGCTCGTCGCAGGCAACGTCGTATCCGCCTCTGGCACACGAGACCTCGCCGAGGCAGGCGCCGACATCATCAAGGTCGGCGTCGGTCCTGGCGCAATGTGTACGACCAGGATGATGACAGGCGTCGGTCGTCCGCAATTCTCGGCGGTATCCGAATGTGCCGCGGCTGCAGACGAACTCGGCGTCCACGTCTGGGCCGACGGCGGTGTTCGCCACCCCCGCGACGTCGCGTTGGCAATTGCGGCCGGCGCCGCCAACGTCATGATCGGCTCGTGGTTCGCAGGTACCTACGAATCGCCCGGCGACCTCCGCATCGACCGCGCGGGCAACGCGTACAAGGAAAGCTTCGGCATGGCGTCCAAACGAGCGGTCGCCGCACGCACGGCAACCGACAGCGGTTTCGATCGCGCACGCAAGGGTTTGTTCGAGGAAGGGATCTCCAGTTCGAGTATGCGACTCGACCCGGAACGCCCTGGTGTCGAAGATCTCATCGACCACATCTGCGCAGGCGTTCGCAGCACCTGTACCTACGCGGGGGCCCGCACGCTGGGTGAACTACACGACAAAGCCGTTCTCGGAGTGCAATCACCCGCAGGCTTCGCCGAAGGGCGGCCGTTGCCGTCGGGCTGGTAACCCACAGTTACGTCCACACGCGCACAGCCCGGTAGGATGGTGCACTCGAGTTGGTCGAACGAAAGGAACCAGGTGCCTGAGGCACCCGAATGCAGCAGCGCCACACCCGTAACGGGCGAGCGCAGCGCGGATTCCACATCAGGTGAGTCGGCTTCCGAGAGTTCTACTTCGGAGGGGTCCTCTACCGAGCCGGGAGAGAAACCCGGCGCCCCCTGTTCACTCGATGTCCGACGGCGGCGATAGCCGATGGCCATTGCAATCACCATCCTGAGCTTGCTCGGCTTTGTCGCGTTGACAGCCGGAACAGCGCTCTTCGTCGCAGCCGAGTTCTCGCTCACTGCGCTGGAACGTAGCACCGTCGATTCGCACGCCCGCGACGGTGACCGCCGTGCCAGGCAGGTGCAGAAGGCTCATCGAACCCTCTCGTTCCAGCTGTCCGGAGCGCAACTCGGCATCACGATCACAACGTTGATCACGGGCTATATCGCCGAGCCCGTGCTCGCTCGCCTCATAACGCCGCTGCTCTCACGCGTCGGCCTTCCCGACGTCGCGGCGTCCGGCATATCCCTCGCCTTGGCGCTGATTCTTGCGACCTCGCTGTCGATGGTCTACGGGGAACTCGTTCCGAAGAACATCGCGATCTCGCGTCCGCTGCCCACTGCCCGGTACACAGCGGGTCCACACGCCGCGTTTTCCACAATCTTCAAATGGGCGATCAACGGACTCAACGGCGCGGCCAACTGGATCGTCCGCCGACTCGGTATCGAACCTGCCGAGGAGTTGCGATCGGCGCGCTCGCCGCAGGAACTCGGATCGCTTGTTCGCACGTCGGCGCAGCGCGGCGCGCTCGATCAACGCACGGCCCTGCTGGTCGACCGATCGCTGCAGTTCGGCGAACGTAGCGCTGAGGAACTGATGACGCCGCGGGTCAAGATCGAAACCCTCGACACCACGGCGACCGTCGCGGATCTCATCGCGGCCGCATCGCGCACAGGCTTCTCGCGATTCCCGATCGTCGACGGCGATCTGGACAACACGATCGGCTTCGTGCACTTCAAGCAGGCGTTCACCATTCCTGCCGCACGGCGAAAGAAGACTCAGCTTTCGACTATCGCGCGCACCGTCCCGATCGTGCCGTCCAGCCTCGACGGCGACGAAGTTCTCGAGCGGGTTCGAGCGGACGGCATGCAGGTCGCGCTTGTCGTCGACGAATACGGCGGCACCGCAGGCGTTGTCACCCTCGAGGACCTGATCGAGGAAATCCTCGGCGACGTTCGTGACGAACACGATCAATCCGACCTCGACGTCAAACGAGTCGGCGCCAGCTGGAGTTGCTCCGGGTTGCTGCGTATCGACGAGATCTCCAGCGCGACGGGATACCGAGCACCTGAAGGGGAATACGACACGTTGGCCGGACTCGTACTCACTGAACTCGGACGAATTCCGACGGCGGGCGACGAAGCGGTCTTACCGTTGCACGGTATCGACGAATACGACCCCGACCACGGCGGGTGGATCGCTCGCGTCGAGCGGATGGACGGCCGCCGTATCGACCGAGTGTTGTTGACACCGGTACCGGTCGAGGTCCTGGCGTCGAAGCGGAGCCACGATGAATGACTACATAGGCGTCAGCCTCACCGTACTCTTGCTGCTCGGCAACGCCTTTTTCGTCGGTGCCGAATTTGCCCTGATCTCCGCACGCCGAGACCGCTTGGAAGCCCTTGTGGCGCAGGGCAAACGCGGCGCCAAAACAGTCATCAAAGCGGGTGAGAACCTGTCGTTGATGTTGGCTGCCGCACAGCTCGGCATCACGATCTGCTCGATTCTGCTCGGTCGCGTTGCCGAGCCTGCGATTGCGCACCTGATCGAAGTTCCGCTGGCCGCGGTCAACGTGCCGCCGGGTCTACTACACCCGATCGCGTTCACGCTCGCGCTCTCGCTTGTCGTCGTCCTGCACATCCTGCTCGGCGAAATGGTCCCGAAGAACATTGCGATCGCAGGCCCGGAACGGACCGCATTGCTGCTGGTTCCGGTGCATCTGGCGTGGCTGCGGATCGCCCGACCACTCATCGCGTCGTACAACTTCTTTGCGAACCTGACATTGAAGATGCTGCGAATCGAGCCGAAGGACGAGCTGGACGCCACCGTCTCCGCGATCGAACTCGCCGAAGTCATCGGCGAATCGCGGTCCGAGGGCCTCCTCGACGCCGAGGAACACCGCAGACTCACGCAGGCGTTGGAAACCGCGGACCGCACGGTCGCCGACGTCGTCATACCGCTCGACAAGGCGCGCTGTGTGCCGTTGATCGGTGGTGGAACGAAGCTCGGCCTCGTCGAGCAGGCTGTCATCGAGACCGGCTACTCGCGTTATCCGGTGCGAGCCAACGACGGTTCGCTCGCCGGCTACATCCATCTCAAGGACGTGCTCGACGAGATCATGGACGACAGGGTCGGTCCAGACACGATCATTCCTCGGACCGGGATTCGCGCGCTGCCGACCGTCACCGTCACCACGCCGCTCTACGAGGCGCTCGGCAGACTGAGGCGCGCCAGCAGCCATCTCGGTCGGGCCGTCGACCTGCACGGGAACACGGTGGGAATCGTTGCGCTGGAGGATCTTGTCGAAGAGTTCGTCGGCACGGTCCGCGACAGCACACACAAGATCACCGATGTCGTTCCGGGGCGCCAGACGTAGCCGATGGAGGCACTGACCGAGGAAGACTGGACGACACGTCGTGATCGGCACGCCGCTCGGGTCGCGGCGTTGATCGACGGTCCTGACGCTGTATCCGGTGGCGGTCGCCGATCCGATCCTGTCGTCGACTTCCTGTTCACCTACTACCCACAACGTCCTGCGCAGTTGCGGCGCTGGCATCCGGGTTTCGGCGTCGAGCTGTGCGGTCCGTCGGCGCTCGAGTACTCGACCCTGAAGGGGTATCGACCGACCGCAGCGGGCGCGACCGCCGATCACGCGTACCTCGAGAAGCGACGTTCGACGGTCGAGTTCGTCGCAGCATTGTTGTCTGCGACGGCGGCCCGATCCGCAAACCTCGGCTGCTTCGGGCTGCACGAGTGGGCGATGGTCTATCGCGGTGGACCGGAGGCGTTGCGGCACAGTGTTTCGCTACGGCTTGGCCACGAAGGTACGGATGCCGTGGTCGAGTCGATGAACCTGCGGTGCACCCACTACGACGCGTTTCGCTTCTTCACGCCCGCCGCCGAGCCCCGCAACGTCGAGCCGCTCACCCGCAGCCACCAGATCGAACGCGAACAGCCCGGTTGCCTGCACGCATCGATGGATCTCTACAAGTGGTGTTACAAGTTGTCGCCGCTGCTCGACTCCGATCTCGAGCTCGATTGTTTCGAACTCGCCCTCGCTGCACGCGAACTCGACATGCGGGCAAGTCCGTACGACCTGTCGTCCTATGGCTACGCACCGGTGCCGATAGAAACCGCCGCAGGCCGAGCGGAATACGTTCGAGGGCAAGCCGCCCTGGCCGAGCGGTCGGTCGAGGTGCGCGCGCGCCTGCTGGCCCGGATACGCGAGTGGGTGTGACGCTCAGCGCCCACTGACCGAGTTTTGGGACGGGATCCCGTCCCAAAAGGTCACGAATGGGCGCTGAGCGTCATTGCATCCAATAGCCGGAATACCACGAGGGGGTATCGGGGTTGACTTGATGCCAGATACCGCCAGGTAACATCAGGGGTCCCGAAACCAGCAAAGAGTGAGGCAGTTCATGACTGAGCGCGTTCAGGTCGGTGGTCTACAGGTCGCAAAGGTCCTGCACGACTTCGTTACGAGCGAGGCCATCCCCGGGACCGGAATCGATCCCGACGCCTTCTGGACCGGCGCAGAGCGGCTTATCGACGACCTCGCACCCCGCAACCGTGAACTGCTCGCGAAGCGTGACGAGATCCAGGGCAAGCTCGATGCCTGGCACAGCGAACACCCCGGAACCGGCTACGACCGCGCCGCCTACAAGGCGTTCCTGCAGGAAATCGGCTATCTCCTGCCCGAGCCCGCCGCATTCAAGATCAGCACGTCCAACGTCGACGACGAGATCACCAAGACCGCCGGACCGCAACTCGTCGTCCCGGTTCTCAACGCACGGTTCGCGATCAACGCCGCCAACGCGCGCTGGGGATCGCTCTACGACGCGCTCTACGGTACCGATGCCATCTCCGAATCCGACGGTGCGGAAAAAGGCAAGGGTTACAACAAGATTCGCGGCAACAAGGTCATCGCCTTCGCTCGCGACTTCCTCGACGAATCGGCGCCGCTGGTGTCGGGCTCACATGTCGGGTCGACGTCGTACACGATTTCCGACGGCAAGTTGCTCGTCACACTCGACGACGGCAGCATCACCGGACTCAAGGACGGGTCCGCACTCGTCGGTTACCTGGGCAGTCCGGTGTCCCCGACGTCGATCTTGTTGAAGCACAACGGTCTTCACATCGAGATCCAGATCGATCCAGAGTCGCCGATCGGCCAGACCGATCCCGCGGGTATCAAGGACCTCGTGCTGGAATCTGCGGTCACCACGATCATGGACTTCGAAGATTCCGTCGCAGCCGTCGACGCCGACGACAAGGTGGTCGGCTACCGCAACTGGCTCGGGCTGATGAAGGGCGATCTGTCCGAAGAGGTCGTCAAGGGCGACAAGACCTTCACCCGCGTGATGAATCCCGACCGGGTCTACACCGCCATTGCGGGCGGAGAGCTTGTGCTGCACGGCCGTTCGTTGCTGTTCGTCCGCAACGTCGGTCACCTGATGACAAGCGACGCCATTCTCGACTCCGAGGGCAACGAGGTGCCGGAAGGCATCCTCGACGGGCTGTTCACCTCGCTTCTCGGGGTCCACAGTCTCAATGGGGACACCAAGCTGAAGAACAGCCGCACCGGCTCGCTCTACATCGTGAAGCCCAAGATGCACGGACCCGAAGAGGTCGCGTTCACGAACGAACTGTTCGGCCGCGTCGAAGAGGTTCTCGGACTTCCGAAGAACACCCTCAAGGTCGGCATCATGGACGAGGAACGTCGTACGACGGTCAACCTGTCGGCATGCATCGAGGCCGCCGAAGAGCGCGTTGTGTTCATCAACACGGGCTTCCTCGACCGCACCGGCGACGAGATCCACACGTCGATGGAAGCCGGCGCCGTCGTGCGCAAGGCAGACATGAAGAAGCAGAAGTGGATCTCCTCCTACGAGGACTTCAACGTCGACACCGGCCTGGCCGACGGATTGGAAGGCAAGGCCCAGATCGGCAAGGGTATGTGGGCGATGCCGGATCTCATGGCCGACATGCTCGAGCAGAAGATCGCACACCCGATGGCGGGCGCGAACACAGCTTGGGTGCCCTCCCCGACAGCTGCGACCCTGCACGCGCTGCACTACCACAAGGTCAACGTCTTCGACCGGCAGGACGAGATCGCCAAGTCGAGGCGCGCGAGCGTCGACGACATCCTGACGATTCCTCTTGCGGCCGATACCAATTGGTCGGACGAGGACAAGCAGAACGAACTCGACAACAACTCGCAGTCGATCCTCGGTTACGTGGTGCGCTGGATCGATCACGGCGTCGGCTGCTCGAAGGTGCCCGACATCAACGACGTCGCACTGATGGAGGACCGCGCGACCCTGCGCATCTCCAGCCAGCTGGTCGCCAACTGGTTGCGGCACGGCATCGTGTCCGAAGACGACGTCGTTGCCAGCCTCGAGCGGATGGCGCCGGTCGTCGACAGGCAGAACGCGAGCGATCCGACCTATCGCCCCCTGGCTCCGGACTTCGACACGAACATCGCGTTCCAGGCCGCGAAGGAACTCATCCTGGAAGGCACCAAACAGCCGAACGGCTACACGGAGCCGATCCTGCATCGCCGCCGCAGAGAATACAAAGCAGCGAACGCCTAGAGGCGGCCAGGCGCTCGTGCGCGGTTGACGGGTCTACAGACCCTTCAACCGCGCACGAGCGCGAAGCGCATATCCTGACGAGCGTGCACCATGGACTCGAGGAGTACTCCCTGACCGGCCGCTACCGAACGACGTCGTGGGCATGACCGAAGACACAGGTAGCCACCGCGGCGACAATCAGCGGCGTGGCATCAGCAAGGGCCCGATCATCGCCGTGGTCGCGATCGTCGTTGTCATCGCGCTGGTCGTCGGCTGGTTCAAACTGCGCGACGCGATCGACGATCGCAACAATGCGGCCGCGGAGTCCTGCGTCGAGGGAAACACGACGCTCGACGTCACCGCGGATCCCGACCTCGCGGCACAGATCAAGGTCCTCGCCGACCGCTACAACGCGACCGAGCCTGTCGTTCGTGACCATTGCGTCAGCGTCGCGGTCAACAGTCGACCGACCCAAGCTGTCCAGACATCCCTTGCCGCTACCGCTCCATGGGACGCTGCGGCACTCGGACCGCAACCCGCGCTGTGGATTCCGCAATCGACGCGTGCGGTCAGTCAGATTCCGGCGAACATAGTCGACGGCGATCCGAGATCCATTGCGTTCAGCCAAGTGGTCCTTGCGATGCCGACCGCACTCGCTATTGCACTGCGATCGGGCAACATCGGCTGGCAGGATCTGCCGCGAGTGCAGACGGATCCGAATTCGCTTGCCGCGCTTGGACTGCCGACCTGGGGCAGCTTGCGGATGGCGATGCCGACCGCACCCGACTCCGATTCGACCCTCATTGCCGCAGAAGCAGTCGGCGCCGCCGCGGCGGGTTCACGCTTCGGCCCACTCAGCGAAGACCCGGTGCGCGCCGGCCAAGCTGTGGGTGCAATCTCGGCACTCGCCGGTGCAGCCCCAAAGATTCCGACCGCGGCCGACGCCTTTGCCGCTATCCTCGCACCGCCCGATGCGGCGATCGCACCGGCGCACGCCGTCGCGACCACCGAACAGCGGCTCGCGACGCTGAGCAACGATGTGCTGACCGGGTACGCGCCGTCGGGTTCGACTGTCGTCGTAGATTTCCCGGCAACATTGCTGTCCGGTCCGTGGGTCGACGAGACGCAAAACCTCGCCGCTACGATGTTCGTCGACTACCTCGTTCAGTGGGAGCAGATGAAGGTTCTACAGGAAGCCGGCTTTCAGGTCGGCGATGTCGAGCAATCGCTGCAGCCTGCACCGGCGCAGGTACTCGATCGCGTTGCCGAACTCGTAGCCAATCCGATGCTCGGCACCACTACCACTGCCCTGCTGGATGTTTCGACGTCCATGAGCACGCGTTTGCAGTCCGTTGTCGACACACTGAAGAGCTACGTCGCCGCTGCTTCGGAGCAGTCCAGCTTCGGTATCTGGACTTACAGCAGAGACCTCGACGTGAACAAGCCATACAAGATCGACGCACGAACCGAACCGCTCGTCCCCGAGCGCAAGAAGGTCGTCGATACCGCGCTGAACGATGTTCGAGCGTCGACATCGGCGACGGACCAGGCCTACCCGACCCTGGTCGATGCCTACACTGCTGCAGTCGCAGGCTATGTGCCCGGCCGCACCAATTCGATCGTGCTTATCACGGACGGTCCGGAGGACGACTCTGCGCTGACCGGGCAGCAGTTGCTCGACGCCATCGCGGCCGCCACCGATCCAGCGAGGCCGATCCGGGTCGACGTCGTCGTGCTCGGCGACGGATCGGCAGGCCAGACACTGCAATCCCTCACCGACCGAACCGGCGGATCGTTCACACGGATACCGCCGGCCGACCTCGGACCGACATTGACGACGGTCCTCGGCAACTGACGGCGACTAGCTGCTGAACGCTTCGATCGGCGGGCACGAGCACACGAGGTTTCGGTCACCGTGTGCGCCATCGATACGACGCACGGATGGCCAGACCTTAGGCCGCGCCTTGCCACGCGGGTAGACGGCGATTTCGCGCGAGTACGGGTGGTTCCATTCCGCGACCAGGCATTCGGCGGTGTGGGGTGCGCCGCGCAGTGGGTTGTCTTCGACGGGCCAATCCCCTGCGCCGACCTTGTCGATCTCGCCGCGAATCGCGATCATCGCTTCGCAGAATTCGTCGATCTCGTCGAGGTTCTCGCTTTCGGTCGGCTCGACCATCAGCGTTCCTGCGACAGGGAAGCTCATCGTCGGCGCGTGGAAGCCGTAGTCCGCCAATCGCTTTGCGACGTCGTCGACTGTCACGCCGGTGCGCTTGGTGATCTCGCGCAGATCGAGGATGCATTCGTGCGCGACCATGCCGTTGACACCGGTGTAGAGCACGGGGAAATGCTCGTCGAGGCGCCGCGCGATGTAGTTGGCGGACGCGATGGCCGTCAGCGACGCCTGCCGCAGACCTGCCGCACCCATCATGCGGATGTACGCCCACGTGATCGGCAGAATAGAGGCGCTGCCGTACGGTGCCGCAGAAACGGCTGAGCCGCTACCCAACTCGGGCGCGAGAGGGTGTCCCGGCAGGAACTCGGCCAAGTGTGCGCGCACGCCGACCGGGCCGACGCCCGGTCCGCCACCACCGTGTGGGATGCAGAAGGTCTTGTGCAGGTTGAGGTGGCTGACGTCGCCGCCGAATTTACCCGGACGGGCAAGTCCGACAAGGGCATTGAGATTGGCACCATCGACGTAGACCTGACCGCCCGCGTCGTGCACCGCTGCGCACAACTCGCTGATCTCGTGCTCGTAGACACCGTGTGTGGACGGGTAGGTGATCATGATCGCCGCCAAGCGTTCGGCGTGATCATCGATCTTGGCTTTCAGATCATCGAGGTCGACGTCACCGTTCGGTCGACAGGCGACCACTTCGACCCGAAGCCCAGCCATCACAGCGGACGCGGCGTTGGTGCCGTGCGCGCTCGACGGAATGAGGCAGGTGTCGCGATGATCGTCGCCGCGACTGAGGTGGTACTGCCGAATCGCAAGCAGCCCAGCGTATTCGCCCTGGCTACCCGCGTTCGGCTGCAGGCTCACCGCGTCGTAACCGGTGATCGCAGCCAGCCAACCCTCGAGATCTTTGATCACACTAAGAATTGCGGCAGCATCCTCCACCGGCGCAAACGGATGCAGTTTGGAGAACTCCGGCCAGGTGATCGCTTCCATCTCCGCCGTGGCGTTCAGTTTCATCGTGCACGATCCGAGCGGAATCATGCTGCGGTCCAATGCAATATCTTTGTCGGACAACGCGCGCAGGTAGCGCAGCATCGCGGTCTCCGTGCGATGCCGGGTGAACGCGGGGTGCGTGAGGTACTCGGAGGTGCGGTCGGCGATGTCGACCCGAACCGGCTCCTGCGCAGTGATGTCGAGCGCAGCAAGTACGGCGTCGATGTGTGCGTCGGTCGTCGCTTCGTCGCCGGCAATGCTCACGTGATCCGAATCGATCAGACGCAGATTGATCCCGGCGGCGCGAGCAGACGCGACAACACCTTCGGCCCGGCCTGGCACCTTTGCCAGAACGGTGTCGAAGAACCGATCGTGAACCAGCGCGGACCCCAGCGCAGCGGCCAGCCGCTCGGCATGCCCGTGCACCCGTTCCGCAATCCCCTTCAATCCGTCGGCGCCGTGGTAACTGGCGTACATGGCGGCGAGGATCGCGAGGAGTACCTGCGCGGTACAGATGTTGGACGTCGCCTTTTCACGACGAATGTGCTGCTCACGAGTCTGCAGCGCGAGGCGATATGCGAGGTCACCGTCTGCGTCGACGGACACTCCGACGAGTCGTCCCGGCAACTGTCGCGCCAGCTTGGAGTGGACCGCGAGGTAGCCGGCATGCGGTCCACCGAAGCCCATCGGAACGCCGAAACGCTGCGTCGTACCGAAGCAGGCGTCGGCCCCGATTTCACCGGGTGGGGTGATCAACGTCAGCGCAAGCAGATCGGCGCCGATCGCGACGAGCGCACCACGCCCGTGCGCTGCGGCGATCATGTCGGTCCAGTCGACGACCCGACCCGACGCACCGGGCAACTGCGCTGCGACACCGAAGAATTCGCCGTCTGGCAGTCCTTGCGTCAGATCAGCCGAGACCACTTCGATTCCGAGCGGCTCGGCGCGGGTCTCGATGACGGCGAGCGTCTGCGGGAAGAGGTCTGCATCGACGACGAAGCGCGGGGACTTCGACTTGCTCGCCCGGCGCAGCAGCGTCATCGCTTCTGCGGCAGCTGTTGCCTCGTCGAGCATCGAGGAGTTGGCGACGTCCATCGCCGTCAGGTCGGAGACCATGGTCTGAAAGTTGAGGAGGGCTTCGAGGCGGCCCTGACTGATTTCGGGCTGGTACGGCGTATAGGCGGTGTACCAGGCCGGGTTTTCGAGTATGCCGCGGACCAGAACGGGTGGCGTGAGCGTGTCGTAGTAGCCGAGCCCGATCATCGACGTGGCGACCGTTGTCGTCGCTGCGAGTTTCGCCAGCTCGGCAAGCGTCTCGTGCTCGGACAGCGCCGGTGGGAGTACATCCAGCCCGGAACTGTCCAAGATGCTTGCGGGAACTGCCTTCTCCGCGATTTCGTCGAGTGTGGCGACGCCGATCACGTCGAGCATGCGCGCGAGATCTGCTGTGTCAGGGCCGATATGACGGTCGACGAAAGAACGTGTCACGACTACTCCAGGGTAGAGGGGTGTTAGCCCTCCCCCTCTGTCGTGGCGCCTGAGAGATTCAGCTCACACACCGCGCAGGCGGCGTAAGCCTTTCCCCGTGGGCGGGTGGTTTCCCACCGCTTTCCAGAGACGTCTAAGCCCGCGCGGTCCGGTTGCCTGAGAGATTGACGGGGAGGTGCTGCTCCTTCGGCGTTCGGTTACCTGGCTCGATAACCGACACTCTCCCGCGCGGCGATGACGTGGGTTCATCTTAACCGGTTTTGCGACTGACCCTGTTCTTGCGTCGGTACGCGAGTTCGTCCTCGGGCCGAACTTCGGCTTCGCCGCCGTCGGCACGCTCTGCCGGGAAGTTGGCGATCGTGCCGGTCAGCTCACGCATCGCGCCGCTGACTGCGATTCCGAACACACCCTGGCCGCCCTGCAGCAGGTCGACGACCTCCTCTGCCGAGGTGCACTCGTACACGGTAGTGCCGTCGGAGAACAGCGTGATCTTCGCGAGGTCGTGCACACCGCGGTCGCGAAGGTGATCGACGGCGACGCGAATGTTCTGCAAGGAGATTCCGGTGTCGAGCAGACGCTTGACGATCTTGAGAACAAGGATGTCCTTGAACGAGTACAAGCGCTGACTTCCCGAACCAGCGGCGCCCCGAATGGACGGCACGACCAGCGAGGTCCGAGCCCAGTAGTCGAGCTGGCGATAGGTGATTCCCGCGATCTGGCACGCGCTCGGAACCCGATACCCGACCAGATCGTCCAGTACGGAGTCGTCGGGGAAAAGGCCGGGTTGTATGTCCTGCCCCTTCAGGTGATCTCCCACTGACACTCCCTCTTGGATCTTGGTCCAGTAACTGTTCAGCGTACGCCCGAAACGCTATGGGGCAGAGGTCAATGAATCAACGCGACGCGCCAATACCTAAACCTAAACTTGAGGGTGAGACTCATTCGTTATGAACAACCTCACCCGTCGGTGGCCTTGAAGTCGTCCGGTGAGACGGATTCGAGGAACTCCTTGAACTTCTCGACCTCGTCCTCACGCTCGTCCGGCATAACCAGCCCAGCCTCCGCGAGTACCGGCTCCTCTGCATAGATCGGGACACCGGCCCGCAGCGCGATCGCGACGGAATCGGACGGTCGCGCGGACACCCGCAGGTCCTGATCGAAGACAAGGTCGGCATAAAACGTGCCCTCTTGCAGGTCGACGATCCTGACTTCCTTCAATGTGCGACCGAGTGCCGTGATCAGGTTCTTGATCAGATCGTGTGTGAGTGGTCGCGCCGGCTCGACGCCCTGTTGCTCGAGGACGATCGCAGTCGCTTCTGCCTGCCCGATCCAGATCGGTAGATAACGATCACCGTCGGCCTCGCGAAGGAGGAGGACGGGTTGATTCTGTGGCTGCTCGACACGGATACCGATCACTCGCATCTCGCTCATTGCGTCCGCCTCCCAGCTCGAAGCCCTTACAAAGAGTCTATGCGAGTTAGTGATCCGACGCCCAAGGGGCGAAACGGCTCAATGATCGATGGCGCCGCGCACCGCGGCTTTCACCAGACAAGTGTGCAGCGTCAGGGATAACGCCGCCAACTCGCGGACTACCTCCTCGGCGCGATCACGTGCGCCTGCATCGCGACCCTTCGCGATCGGACCTGCGATTTGTGCAATGAGGCCCGCTTCGCGATCGGCGGCCAACTTGAACGCCCGCAGGTGCCTGGCCTCCAGACCGAACTCCGACATCGACTTGGCCGTCACAGCCAGCATCACGGCGACGTCGTCGAAGAACCCAGCGGGACCTGGGGTGACAAGGCCTGCGCGGATGAGTTCGGTCAAGAACTTGTCGTCGATGTCCGCACGCTCGAGGAGATCCTCGCGGCTGATCCGGACATCGCGATCGGCCTGAAATTCGTCTGGCGACACCTCGCCGGGCACAACACCCAATCGACGTGGCCGCGACGCCGGACGATCTGCACCCAGCGTCGCAACTCCACTGTCGATGGCCTCGAGTTGTTCTTTGATCACCTTCAGCGGCAGGTACTGATCACGCTGCGCGGTGAGAACGAACTTGAGGCGCTCGCAGTCCAGAATCGAAAACCGCCGGTAACCCGACGGAGTCCGTTCTGGACTGATCAAGCCTTCCGATTCGAGGAATCGGATCTTCGAAATGGTGATGTCGGGGAAGTCGGGGCGTAGCTGATCGAGAACGGACCCGATCGACATTCCGCCCTGCGCGCGTTCCCCGACAGCCGTCATTTAGCCGAATCGCCCTGCGAACGCGGACCCGTGAGGAACACGAGCCGGAACTTTCCGATCTGCACCTCGTCGCCGTTTGCAAGCACGGCAGAATCGACCGGCTCACGGTTGACGTACGTGCCGTTGAGGCTGCCGACATCGACGACCTGGAACTCGTCGTCTTCCTGACGGAACTCGGCGTGCCGACGGCTGACCGTGACGTCGTCGAGGAAAATGTCGCTGTCCGGGTGCCGGCCCGCCGAGGTCGTCGGCTGATCGAGCAAGAACCTCGAGCCTGCATTCGGGCCGCGCTTCACGACTAGCAGAGCCGACCCGACGGGTAGGCCCTCGACTCCCGAAACCGGCGCCTCACCGGTTTGCACCGCCGAAGTATCGACTTCGTTCAGGAAATCTGCGCGGAAGACCGATGTGGTCTCCGCAGCGCTCTCTCCATATGCCGAGTCATTGTCGTTCTCGCTCACCGTTTCTCCTCCTCAGTGGGCACGTAGCCCCGACTGTCGGCACACACGTTTCCCATGACCGTACCCTGCCGATCGTAGTGCGTGTGGGCAGACCGCCGAGGTCGCGTAGCCGATTCAGTCGCCGACAACAGCAAGGTAGCCTTCTGCGTCCAGCGTGTCCTTCAATGCAATGTCCAAAGTCTTCTCGTCGGCGACTTCCAACTCCGCCAACCAGCCGTCTCCGTATGGGTCCGAGTTCACCGTTTCCGGTGCGGACTCCAAATCTTCGTTCACGGCAACAACTTTCGCCGTCATCGGCGCGAAGATGTCGGAAACGCTCTTGGTCGACTCGATCTCGCCGAACGAATCGCCGCCGACGACCTCGTCGTCGATGGCAGGCAGCTGAACGAATACGACGTCACCCAATTGTGACTGGGCGTAGTCGGTGATGCCGATGCGGACGGTCGTCGGGCCGGTTCGTTTGACCCATTCGTGTTCTTCGGTATAGCGCAGATCTGCTGGGGTCTCGGAATCGCTCACCGTGTGAGTTCCTTTCGCTTAGTTTCCGGGCTGAGAGTATTGGCGCGGCTTCGGTTCGCGCAACGCGGTGACAGTCACCTCGTCGGACTGCCGGACCTGGAGCTTTCCGCCGTTGCGCGACACCGTATCTGCGACGCCCCCCGGGATGTTCACTGCGGCCGCCAACGTCGGTGCATCTCCGATTGCAATCAAATTGTAGGGCGCTGACAGCGCTCGACCGTCGACGACGATGTTTCCCGGCGTGCCCGATACCCATGTGTCGATGCCGACCCGGATCAGAACACCGGCGCTGTCGCCTAGCTGCAGGGCCTCTGCGCCTGCGCCACGCAACTCCTGAACGGTCGCGAGAAGAACGTCGGCATCGACGCGTCCCTGCGGATCGTCGATGCGAAGCTCGAGCCCCGGCCCGACAGCCCCGACCGTACCGACAGCGATCGTCAGCGCTCGCAATCGTGCCCTCGCCTCTTCCAACGCAGCGCTCGAGCCGCTGTTCTGCACGGCATCGACCGTCCGTTGCAGTTCGGCGATCTCCTGTCGCAGTGACGCTTCGCGGCGGTTCAGCGTGTCGAGGACGACGAGCAGATCTGCTGGGCGTGCCGAATCGAGCGAGTCGCCCGATCCGGTCCCACGTACCTTCGTCGCAATCGCGACACCGAGGGCAGCAACGAGCAGGACCGCCAGGATCGAGAACACGAGCTGCGTGCGACGTGGACGCGGGGGGTCACGGAACTCGTGTTTACCCGGTTCCACCTGCTCCGACATCGCGCTCACGCCCCCAGCAGATGCCGACGAAGGGCGGCCGCGTTGCCGAAGATACGAATGCCGAGCACGACGATGATCGCGGTGGACAGCTGTGTGCCGACCCCGAGTTGATCACCGAGCCACACGATGAAGGCTGCCACCGCCACGTTGAAGACGAACGACACGACGAACACCTTCGAATCGAAGATCTCGTCGAAGTAGGCCCGCATTCCACCGAACACGGTGTCGAGCGCGGCAACCACCGCGATAGGCAGGTAGGGCGCGGCACCGTCCGGAACCTCCGGGCTTGTGGCGACCCCGATGCCGATGCCGACAACGAGGGCGACGAGTCCGGCAAACGCGAACTTTCCCTTCATCCCCCACCCTCTCGTGCCGACCGGACCTCGGGCAGCGTCGCCGCAGGCAACTCCAGGTCGTCGGCAACCCCGATGTCGAACCCGACGCCGTAGAGCTGCGAAAGTCCCGACATTCGGAGGTACGCGTCACTGACGACGAACCCCGTCTGCAGCTTGCTCGGCGGACCGATCGCCGATATTCGGTACGGCGACGACACAGCGACGTTGTCGACGAGTATCGCGCCACCTGCCTGCCGAACAGCCACCGCCGGGCCGATGCGTTTGTCATCGATCGATATCGCTTCGGCGCCACTGGCCCACAACGCGTTCACAACCGCACGCAGATCACGATCCAGCACGATCGACCGGCCTTCCGAACCGCCGTCGGCCAGCGTGATCGTCACACCCGGACCCTGCACGGCGCTCGCGGCGCTCGCGGCTTCGAGGTCGTCGATCCGATCCAGCAGCGGTGCACCTTCCGCGGTGCCTGCCAGCGCGGCCGCCCGTGCCGAATCCGCCTGCACCGCAAGCTCGTCCCGCTCGGCTGCCAGTATCGAGCCACGATCTCTTGATTCGTACACCTGAGACAGGATCTGGTCACGGTCGGCGTCGCGGCCCGAATGATCCACGTTCTTTGCGACCGCGACCCCCAGTACGAGCCCGATCACAGCGAGCCCGCCGACCAACCAGGCACCCGCAGCGAACTTGGCGCGACGTCCAGGTCGGAGTTCTGCGTTGTCGGCGGCGATCGCATATCCGGGGTCGACGTGGTCGGTCAGCAGCGATCGCAGCAACGAATTCATGCAGGCAAATTCATGATGCAGGGATTGCGCGCGCTACCGCGACGGCCTTCCAGACGTAGAGCCCACCGGTCCACACGTATACCGCGGTACCCCAGACCAGGAACGCGTACCCGAATGCGCCGGCAGCGCCCGCGCCGACCCAATCGATCTGCGCTGCAAGGATCCACGGGAAAGCCGACATCAGAGCGAACGTCGCGGCTTTACCGAGATAGATGACCTCCGGGGGCGGGAGACCGCGCTTCTTGTACACCGACAACGTCAAAGCAAGGATTGCGTCGCGACCGATGAGGATTACCGCGACCCACCACGGGATGATGCCCCTGATCACGAACCCGATCAGCGTCGCGAGCGTGTACAGGCGATCCACGAGCGGATCGAGGAGGGCACCGAGACGCGACGACTGGTCGAGCAACCGGGCAAGCTTGCCGTCGAGCCAATCGGTGACGCCGCTGAGCACAAGCAGGGCGAATGCCCACCAGTCGGCCTCGAGGACGAGCAGTAGATAGAGGAAAACCGGGACGCCGAGCAACCTGATCATGCTGAGAACGTTCGGAACGGTGAAGATTCGGTCCGACACAACCCGCTCGTCGAGAGGCCCGCTCATGCGGCCGACCGAATATCCAGAAAACTCATGTGTGAGTCCTTACCCCATTCATGGCGCTAACGCCACGCGAACACGGGTTGCTCGAGGTGATCCACTCGCGTCGGGCGCCCATGCAACACAACCTCGCGGAACTGATAGATGATCGCGCCGGTCGGCGCGTGTATCAGCGATCCGGCATACGGCCACTGCACGACGGGTCGGTCGGATTCGGGGATGGTGACGAACCGGGGTTCGACGTCGAGCTCGGCCATCGTCGGGGTCAGAACGATCGCGACCTCGTCCGGGTTCGCGATCGTGGCATCCAGCAGATCACCGACCCAGACCACGAACGGTGAGATCACATAGCCGGACCTCGTCACGTAGTCGTCGAGGCGGCCGAGCACCGCTGCTTCGTCGACCTCGATGCCGAGTTCTTCGTGCAGCTCCCGCAGGGCCCCTTGCGCTGCACTTTCACCGCTGTCGACGCGGCCGCCGGGCAAGGCGAACTGGCCGGGATGTGCGCGCATCCGGTCCGGGCGCACCGTCAGCAGGAACGCGGTCACCCCGTCCCTTCGGCGCCCGACCGCGATAGCCACCGCAGCGCGCTGAGGGCTAGCAGACGTCTCACCGACCGCATCGCGTACATCCTCGCCGGCAGCGCGCGGCTCGAACGCCGCAAGGGCCGCCTCGATCCGCTCGCGGGTGACCCCCTCGACGTCGTCGCTGTTCATCGCCTCGACACTAGGCCAACCGGACCCGACACACTGTTACCGACACCGGACCCCAATACGGGCTGCGGCGATAGGATTCACACTCGCGTCGGGTCGAGTGACGCCGAAGGGAGCACATCGTGGCGAAAGATGCGGACAAGGTGGACTTGCGATCGTTCACACCGGCCAACGAGGTCTACGACCGAGGCCGCGCGCTGGCCGAGTCGGTACCCACGTCGGCGCATGACCACGAGCCTGCGCATCCGCACCGCCCGAGCGTGCTCGCCTACATCGACAAGAGCAACGAGGGCAGATTGGAACACCTGCTTCCGCTGCGAATCGGTCGCATGATCGCGTCACCGTTCGCGTTCTTCCGCGGCGCAGCGGGTCTGATGGCCGCGGACCTTGCCGACTCCCCCGCCAACGGGGTGAACGCCCAGCTGTGCGGCGATGCGCACGCCGCCAACTTCGGCCTGTACGGCTCCCCCGCAGGCGAAATCATCATGGACATCAACGATTTCGACGAGACCATCCCGGGCCCGTGGGAATGGGACGTCAAGCGCCTCGCCGCGAGTCTCGTGCTCGCGGGCCGCGAGGGCGGCGTGCCGAGCAAGGGATGCATCGACGCGGCAGAGGACGCGGTCAAGTCTTATCGCCGCACGATCCGGGATCTCGCCGACGCGCCGTTCCTCAAGTCCTGGACGGCGCTGCCCGACGCATCGGTCCTCGACGCTGCCAAGGCCGACGAACTGATCGACGATTTCGCCAGGGCAGCAACGAAGGCTCGGACGAATACCAGCGACAAGGTCGTTGCGAAGTGGACGACGCAACTCGACGACCACGAAACAGGTGTGAGACGTCACCGCTTCATCGACGACCCGCCGATTCTCACCCACATCGAACCGGCAGAGGTCGAGGCCATCACCGACGGCCTCGAGTCCTACGTCGACACCCTCAGGGAAACCCGCAAGAATCTGATCACCAGGTTCGCGGTGCGGGACGTCGCATTCCGCATCGTCGGAACCGGAAGTGTCGGCTTGCGGAGCTATGTCGCGCTACTACACGGCAACCGCGGCGAATCGCTTGTGCTGCAACTGAAAGAAGCGAGAGCGTCTGCGCTGTCGCCCTATCTGCCTGCCGCGACGGTCAAACACGAAGGTAAACGCATCGTGCAGGGCGCGAGGCTCGTACAGTCCGGTCCCGACATTCTCTTCGGCTGGACCACCATCGGCGAACGACCGTACATGGTCCGACAGTTCAGAAATATGAAGGGCGATATCGATCCGACGGTGCTGGAGCGTAACCACCTGGACGACTACGGTCGCCTGGCGGGAGCGCTGCTCGCTCGGGCCCACACTCGGTCTCTCGATCCGCGGCTGTTGGCAGGCTACTTCGACGGCGACAAGGATGTGCACAAGTCGATCGGCCGATTTGCGGTTCGGTATGCCGATCAGACGATCAGCGACCACGCCGAACTCGTCGAGGCTGTCGACTCAGGACGGATGCAGGCTCAACTCGCGTGACGGCGCGTGTCGTGCAGGTGTTCTGCGGCACGATTGTTCGACCGTGTGCTCCAGGAAAGCGACACGATGGTCCCCAATACACCCTTCTCGATTTCGGCGTGTTCGGCGAGCGCGTTCATCAGCGGAATTCCGCGCCCGCGTAGGTGCATCGGATCCGGGAGCGGTGCCCGCCAATGGCCGTGATCGGCAATCGTCACGAGCAAGCGGTCGTTCGCCGCGTCGTAGCTGGCGACGAGGTCGAAAGTGCCAGGCATCGCGTAGTCGAAATACGCATGCTCGACCGCGTTCGCAAGTGCTTCGTTGACGGCAAGTGTCAGCGCACTCGACCGATCGGCATCGAGTCGGAAGTTCTCGTCCAGCCACGTGTGGAAATTGCCACGAACCGCGACAGCGGACGAGGGTTCGGCGGCAAAACCCTCACATCGCAAAGGTTGTATGTCCGTCATGCGCTGCTGCCTCCTGATGTGCTCGCGCGTACCCCCTTCGGATACCTATGCGAGTCACATACCCACTTTTTCGCCGGCTATGCAGCAGTGAGATCCGCGAGCGCCGATTCCAGAGTCGGATAGATCGTCACGAGCTGGTCGACGCCGACCAACTTCATGGGTCGCCCGGTTGCCGGACCCTCTGCGACGACTGCGAACCGAGCCGAGGCCATCACCTGTTCGTGCGCCGCGATCAGCACCGTCATGCCCGCCGACGCGAGGAAAAGGACGTCCGTCAGATCGACGATCACAGCCTCCGGCTCGTTGGACATCGCGGTGAGGATGGATTCCGAAAGCTGAGGTGCCGTAACGAGATCGACGGTTCCGGATACCTCGAGGACGACGGTCGAACCGTGCCAGCTCACACCGACTTCGAAGGCGTCCGGACCCATGGACAAATACGACTGCTCAGGCACACTTTTTCCGTCGACCACTGTCTACCTCGCATCTGCACAATGAACATGATCGTGGAGGCGCCAGTATTGGGACAGGCGACAACTCCACCCGAGGCTGCTGTCTCAACCCTGCCCGACGAGCCTACGAGACGTTGCCCACATCTGCCAACGCGGCTCGACCTGAACCCGGTTCGGCGGGTGTGTCGAGATTCCACGACGCGCTTCGAGGTATCGATGTCCAACCCCGACCCCGAACCTGCGAGAGGCACGTCATGACATCGACACGCACACCCACCGAGCTCGGCGCAGCAGCGCACACTCCGATCGGCGTCCGCAGACTTCTGCTGTGCGGAATCGTCGCCGGTCCTGTGTTCGCGATCGTCGCCGAACACAGATCCTCACTCGGGACGGCTTCGACCTGAGTCGCCACCCGATCAGTCTGCTGAGCAACGGCACGTTGGGCTGGCTGCAGATCCTCAACTTCACGCTGACCGGCATCGCACTGATTGCGTTCGCCGTTGGGGTACGACGCGCCATCGAGGGTGAACGCTCAGGCAAGTGGGGTCCGCGCCTGCTGTTCGTCTTCGGCAGCGGGTTCGTCGTCGGCGGGCTCTTTCGCGCGGATCCGGAGCACGGCTTCCCGATCGGCACACCCGACGGTCCGCCCGCCGAGGTGAGCTGGCACGGCATCGTGCACGGCATCGGTCCGGCTGTGGCATTCACTGCGTTCTACATCGTCTGCTTCGTGTTCGCTAAGCGGTTCTGGGCGGAAGGTTCACGTGTGTTCGCGGTTGTGAGCGGCGTCGTCGGTGCCGGACTTCTTGTGTTGCTCGCCAACCCGTCCACGGATGGCATCGGCGTGCGGATGGCGATCGGCGTCGCTGTCGCGTTCGCATGGACGTCGGCACTCGGTGTCCGCCTGCTGCGATCGACGCCGGTCACTGCCGCCTGAGAGTCCCGTGCACGAAGTGGGCAAGATCCGCGGCGTAGTCGACGTCGCGACCGGTAGCGAGATCGGAGCACTCGAGCAGGGTGAGCGCTTGATGATCGTTCAGGAAGCTTCGGGCGCCTGTTCGAGGGTCACTGTCCGACAAACTCGCAAGCAACGTCGGCCACCACGTTCTCCCGACGAGGACGGGGTGGCCGATCGCGTCGTCGAACATCGCTCGGACGAGCGCATCAGGGCGGGCCACAGCGACGAACCTCGCGACGAGGTCAGCGCCGACATCGGGAAGGTCGACCAGATGAATCAACACAGCAGAAGCGTTGGTGTCGGTCAGCGATGTCAGACCGACCCGAAGCGACTCGCCTATTCCCCGCTCCCAGTCGGCGGCGTGGACCGCAGAAGCGTCGAACGGCACCAACGCCGACACCTCGTCGGCTTGCGCACCGACGACAACATGGACCGGTCGGCATCCGCCGCCGCGGAGCACGTCGACGGCTCGAGCGACGAGCGAACGATTCTCCATCAGAGCCAAGGCCTTCGGACCCCCGAATCGGGATCCGCTCCCGGCTGCGAGGAGCAACCCGGCGCATCGGCCGTCGAAGTGCTCGGTCACGTGTCGCCGACAGCGAGTGCCTCGGTCGGATGGATCGGCATCGAACCGTGTGACAGTGCGGTACCCGAACGCTGCTCGCGGGCAGCAACGATTTCGGCCGCGATGGAGATCGCAGTTTCGGCGGGCGTTCGGCCACCGAGGTCGAGTCCGATCGGCGCACGAAGCCGAAGTAGTGCCTCCGGCGACACACCGTGTGCCCGCAACTGGCGCTCCTGCTCGGCGCAGGTGGCACGTGAGCCCATCGCACCGATGTACCCGAACGGCAGCCCGAGTGCCTTCACCAGCAGCGGAACGCTGAACTTGAGATCGTGGGTAAGCACACAGAGCACCGTCGATCGGTCCACGGTGATCCGGTCGAGGTAGCGATGCGGCCAGTCGACGATCACGTCGTCGACATCGGGAAACCGAGCCCGGGTCGCGAATGCGGCGCGAGCATCGCACAGTGTGACCCTGTACCCCAACAGCTTTCCCACCGCAGCGAGCGGTCGCGCGCCGTCGATCGCCCCACAGACGATCAGCAGCGGCGGTGGCGCGAAACAGTGCACGAATACGGTCACGTCGCCCGTGTCGCCTGCGACGGTGACCAGACCGGTGTCGGTCGGCAAATCCGCGATCACGGCATCGAAAATCGGTCGAGCCGCCACGGTCGACCCGTCCAGGCAGCCGTCCCACGCCGACCGCGCCCCGACCACGGCGCTATCTCCAGCAACGACGGTGAGCAGTAAGGCCCGCCGATGGGAAGCGATAGCGCTCGTCAGAACAGCCAATTGTGTTGCGAGACCGGCGGAATAGGTGACGAGCACGTCCATGGTGCCGCCGCAGGTCAGACCGACGGAGAAGGGGTCGGCGGGATCCGCGGCGCTGAAGGTGCGGCGTCGGGACTCCCCCGAAGCGAGGACCTCGGCGGCTGTGTCGAGGATCGACGCCTCGACGCAGCCACCCGAAATACCTCCGACGATCACGCCGTCGTCGGCAACCGCCATCGCGGTACCAACCAGATTCGGTGCGCTACCCGACGTACCGACGATCACGGCGAGCGCGAACGCCCGGTCGGCGTCCGTCCACTCGACGAGCTGTCGAAGTATGTCGCGCATAGCAGTCAACTTTAGGTCTGCGCGGGTCTTTCGGCAGCGCATCGAACAACAGCGTTTGCGCAACTCGGCTACCGGCACGACACTCGACGTCAGTGCACGGTCAGCACCTGACTGCTTCGACGAACAGGAGGTCCCATGAGGGGCACGCTCGGTACCCACGTTCTCGATGCCGCGACAGGGTCACCCGCAGCCGGTGTGCCCGTTGTTCTGCAGGCGCAGGACGGTTCGCAATTGGCCTCCGCGCAAACCGATTCCGACGGTCGTATCGTCGAGCTCTACGCCCGGTTGGAGGTAGGGATCTACCGTCTGACCTTCGACACCGGACGATACTTCGCGTCGACCGGAACCAAGGGCTTCTATCCCGAGATTTCGATAACGTTCGACGTGATGGACGCTGACCGGCATCATCACGTTCCTGTGCTGCTGTCGCCCTACGCCTACTCCACCTATCTGGGTAGCTGAACGAGGAGGTACGCCGATGTCCGACCTGAACGGCAAGATCGTGCTCGGCGCCGACCAATACGGCAAGGCGGAGAGCCGTATCGTCCGAATCTATCGCGACTCCCCCCGCCACGAGATCAAGGATGTCAACGTATCCACCTGCCTGCGTGGAGATTTCGCCGCCGCCTACACCGACGGTGACCAAAGCAACGTGTTGCCGACCGACTCGCAGAAGCAGACGGCGTACGCCTTTGCGAAGCAGTACGGCATACCGACTATCGAGGAGTACGGAATCCGTCTCGCCGAGCATTTCGTCGACGAGATCGAACCCGTCCACCTCGCGCGAATCGAAATCGACGAATACCTCTGGGAGCGCGCGAGCGCCGACGGCGCTCCACACGACCACACGTGGATCCGTAAAGGTCAGGAAATCCGCACGGCGACAATCACTGTCGAAGGAGCAGGCGCCGACCGCAAGGTGTGGGTCGTCGGCGGGTTGAAGGATCTGATCGTTCTCAAGTCGACCGGATCGGAATTCGCAGGCTTCCTCGTCGACGACTACACGGTGCTCGAACCGACGAACGATCGCATGATGGCCACGTCGATAGTTGCCAAATGGCGCTTCGTCGGCACCGACGCCGACTGGGACGATGTCTACTCGCAGGTGAAGCAACTGCTGATCGAACAGTTCGCCGTCGTGCAGTCACGTGCGTTGCAGCAAACGCTCTTTCGGATGGGCGAGGCTGTGCTGGAACACTTCGGATCGATCGCCGAAATCAGACTGTCCGCACCGAATCGGCATCATTTCGTCCACAACTTGGCGCCGTTCGGACTCGACAATCCGAACGAGGTGTTCAACGTCTCCGATCGTCCGTACGGCCTGATCCAGGCCGTGGTGACCCGCGACGACGCTCCACCCGCCGGACCGGCATGGGAACAGCAATTCGGTTGGCTCGCGTAGTGAACGAATCAGGTGCGCAATGGATCTGAACGAAATAGTCGATATCGCTGTTGTGGGTACGCGCAACGATCTCGCGCAACTCGGCACGTCCGACGCCGTCATCGCAGGGGGAACGTGGTTGTTTTCCGAGCCACAGCCCGGTATCCGACGCCTCTTCGACATCACGGGCCTCGGCTGGGAACCGGTCACTGTCGAAACATCGGGACTGGAACTTGCTGCGACGTGCACGGTCGAGCGAGTTTCCGCGCTGTCTCGCGAACTGCCGCCCGACTGGGCCGCGGCACCGCTGCTGAACCAGTGCTGCACCGCCCTGCTCGCGTCGTACAAGATCTGGGGCAGCGCAACCGTCGGCGGCAATCTTTGTCTGTCTTTCCCTGCGGGAGCGATGATCTCACTGGCTACGGCGTTGGATGCAACCGTGACCATATGGCGGGCGGACGGCTCCGATCGGTCGGTCGCAATCACCGAATTCGTCACCGGCGCTGCGACAAACGTGCTCGAGACGGGCGACGTCGTCCGGTCCGTGTTTCTGCCTGCGGCAGCGCTGCGCGCTCGTACGGCCTTTCGCAAGATCGCATTGGCACCGCTCGGCCGGTCGGGCGCGGTGTTGGTCGGACGGCTGGACCTCCCAACCGATGGTGGCGCGTTCGCGCTGGCGGTCACCGGCGGCACGATACGACCTCTGAGCCTGCGCTTCGACGCGGTTCCGACCGCGGATGCGCTCGACGCCGCGCTCGACGACATCCCCGATGACGTGTGGCACGACGACGCCCACGGTGCACCGGATTGGCGAAAGGCCGTGTCGCGAGTGCTCGCACACGAAATCCGGCAGGAGCTCGCATGAAGCTCGAGATCAACGGCCACGAGTACGACGCCACCGCGCGACCGGGTCAATGCCTGCGCACCTTTCTTCGCGAGCAGGCGCACTTCGAGGTCAAGAAGGGTTGCGACTCCGGCGATTGTGGTGCGTGCTCGGTACTTCTCGACGGCACACCGATCCATTCCTGCGTCACCCCTGCCTATCGCGCCGAGGGTAGATCTGTCTCGACGGTGGCCGGACTCGGTACCCCGGACGATCTCCATGCACTGCAACGCCGTTTCGTCGAGGCAGCAGGTTTTCAGTGCGGGTTCTGCACCGCGGGGATGATCGTGACGGCATCGACGTTCGGGCCTGAATACCACCGAGAACGATCCGAGCGACTCAAAGGAAATCTGTGTCGCTGCACCGGCTATCGTGCGATCGACGATGCGTTGAGCGGAGTCGGCAACGTCGAACGACCCACAACGGGCCTGGCATCGGGACGTTCACTACCTGCTCCTGCCGGACCGGCGATCGTCACCGGGACCGAGCGGTACACACTCGACGTCACCGTCGCGGGCACGACGCACATCGCAGTCGTTCAGAGCCCGCACGCGCACGCCCGAATCATCGGAATCGATTCCACTGCAGCAGAATCGATGCCGGGAGTGGTGGCGGTCCTCACCAACGACGACAGTCCGGCGGTGCTGTATTCGACCGGCAGACACCAGCACCGCACCGACGATCCCGACGACACCGTTCTGCTCGACACGGTAGTGCGGTTCCGCGGACAGCGGGTCGCCGCAGTCGTCGCCGAGTCGGTGGCACAGGCCGAAGCAGCCTGTCGCACAATCACTGTCGACTACGAGGTCCTGCCGGCCCTCTTCGACCCCGAGGCCGCCACTGCACCCGATGCACCGCTCGTCCATTCCGACAAGGTCGCCGAAACGTCACGTATCGCGGATCCGAGCCGCAACCTCGTCGCCGAATTGCACGGCGCCACGGGTGATGTGGACGCTGCCGTAGCCGAGACTCAGGCAGGCGGGGGCGTCGTCGTGCAAGGGCGCTGGCGAACGCAGCGGGTCCAGCACGTGCATCTGGAAACGCACTGCTCGATCGGCTGGCTCGACGACGACGGTCGCCTCGTCATCCGGACGAGTTCGCAGGTGCCGTATCTGGTGCGCGACGAGTTGTGCCACGTATTCGGTCTCGAGCGCGACAAAGTACGTGTCTTCACCGGTCGGGTCGGCGGTGGCTTCGGCGGCAAACAGGAGATGCTGACCGAGGACCTGGTCGCTGCTGCCGTGTTACGAACGGGTCGTCCTGTGCAGTACGAGTTCTCGCGATCCGACGAGTTCACTCTGGCACCGTGCCGGCATCCCTTCCGTGTCGACGTCGTCGCAGCCGCCACGGCCGACGGCGCACTGACCGCCCTCGCTGTCGACGTCCTCACCGACACAGGCGCGTACGGCAATCACGGACCCGGCGTCATGTTCCACAGTTGCGGTGAATCGATCGCGGTCTATCGCTGTGCGAACAAGCGAGTCGATGCGATGTCCGTCTACACGAACAACATTCCGTCCGGCGCGTTTCGCGGCTACGGACTCGGGCAGGTGAGCTTCGCAGTCGAGTCCGCGCTCGACGAGCTTGCGGCGCGCCTCGATATCGACCCCTTCGAGTTTCGGCGCCGCAACGTCATCGAACCCGGCGATCCGTTCGTCGAAGCACATCCGGTCGAACCCGACTTGCAATACGGCAGTTACGGTCTCGATCAGTGCCTCGATCTCGCGGAGGCGGCGTTGCGCAACGGAAACGGCAGCGCCGCGCCCGACGGTGAGCACTGGGCAACCGGTGAGGGCATGGCGGTTGCGATGATCGCGACGATTCCACCGCGTGGCCACTTCTCGCAGACCTCGGTGACACTCGACGAATCCGGCTGCTACACCGTCTGTGTCGGCACATCCGAGTTCGGCAACGGGACCACCACCGTGCACCGCCAGATCGTGGCCACCATCGTGCGGACGACGGTCGACAACGTAAGTACCCGCCAATCCGATACGGACTCGGCGGTTTTCGACACCGGCGCCTTCGGGTCGGCTGGAACCACCGTCGCGGGGAAGGCGGTAGCGAAGGCCGCCGAACTGTTGCGCGAGCAGGTCGTGGCGACTGCAGCAACTCTCACCGGGGTATCCGCGGAACACTGCGAGATCGGTCCCGATGGGGTCGGGTGCAGCGGTCGGCTGGTCACCTTCGCGGAACTCGTCGCCGCCAACGACGGACCCTTCACTGCTCGCGGTGACCACGACGGCTTACCGCGATCGGTTGCCTTCAACGTGCAAGCTTTTCGGGTCGCGGTCGACCGCCGGACCGGCGAGGTGCGGATCCTGCAGTCCGTGCACGCTGCCGATGCTGGTTACGTCGTGAACCCCGAGCAGTGTCGCGGGCAGGTCGAAGGCGGTGTCGCACAAGGTATCGGATCGGGGCTCTACGAGGACATGATCGACGACGGCAACGGGACGATCACCGCTAGTGCGTTGCGCAACTACCACATTCCGCAACTGGCGGATGTACCGCGAACCGAGGTCTATTTCGCGGACACACACGACTCGCTGGGCCCACTCGGTGCAAAGTCGATGAGCGAATCCCCCTACAACCCCGTCGCGCCCGCACTTGCCAACGCAATTGCCCGTGCGACGGGGGCGCGGGTGCATCAGTTGCCGATGAATGCGATCCGAGTCTGGCGCGCTATGGCAAATTGTGGTCTGCTCATGAAGTGAGCCAGGTGCATTTCGGACATATCTTCCACGTGGCGGGAAGCGGTACCGTCGCCGACGCCGCGGCGTCGTTGGTTTCGATCGAGGACGGCGCGCTGGTGATCGGCGACGACGGTCGAATCATATTCTGCGGCAACAGAGTCGATCACGACGGCGCGCTACCGAGTGGTGCCGATCCGACCGTGTTCGATCATCGCCCCGGTTTTCTGCTTCCGGGTTTCGTAGATACACATATTCACTTTCCGCAAACCTTCGCAGGCGATGCCTACGGCGGCGGGCAACTGCTCGAGTGGCTCACCCTCTGCATCTTCCCGTCGGAGTCGCGGTTCGCCGATCCCGAGTACGCCGAGCGCGCGGCCGTGGAGTTCTGCACCAGGCGAATCGCTGCCGGGACTACGGCGGCAATGGTGTTCGGCTCGGCATTCCCGCACGCTCAGGATGCGCTCTTCGCGACGACCAAACGCGCAGGACTGCGGATTGTCAGCGGCCGTGGGATACAGACCGTCGGTGGCGACACGGCGCAACCGTTGCTGACGTCGGAGGAAGACGCCATCCGGCTGACGACCGAAGAGATCGAGAAGTGGCACGGAGCCGACACAGGAGATGTGGCAACCGCATTGCTGCACGTGGCGATCGTGCCGCGGTTCTCCCTGTCGGTCACCACCGAAACGCTGAGAAACCTTGGTGAACTGTACGATTCGGTGCGCGAACGGGGCGTCTACTTCCACAGCCACCTCAACGAGAACGCCAGGCCCGGCACCGGCGAGGTCGACACGACCAAGCAGGTCTATCAGGTCGACTCCTACCTCGATACCTACGACGGCAAGTTTCTGCCGGGATCCACGGTCGGCGGCAAGAGTCTGCTCGGCAAGCGCAGCATCCTTGCCCACTGCGTGCACTGCCAGGATTCCGAACTGGAACGGATGGCCGAGACGGGCACCTCGATCGCGCATTGTCCGGTCTCGCAACAGTTTCTGGGATCCGGGACCATGCCATGGAAGCGCACGATCGCAGCCGGCGTCAACGTTGCTGCGGGGACCGACTTCGGCGGAGGCGACGAATGGCTGATCTCGAAGGTGCTGTCGGATGCATTCAAAGTGCACATCTCCGAACCGGGTGACGCGGGCGTCTCCATGCACCCTGCCGAAATGCTGTTCACCGGAACACTCGCGGGTGCGCGAGCTCTCGACATGGAGGACCGCTTCGGAAACTTCGATCTCGGCAAGGAAGCGGACTTCATCGTCGTCGAACCGAGCAGGCACCCCCCGCTCGACGCCGCGCTGAAGTACGGAATCCGCTCGGACGACGCACAATTGGCGCGCGAGCAGACATTGTTCGTACTGCTGATGGGTATCCGCGAGCCTGCTGTGACCGAGGTCTACGTGCGGGGCCGTCGCGCAGAACTGAGTTAGTTGTGGCCGCCACAGGACCGACCAGCCCGATCGCAACGGCCATCACGGTCTTCCACCGCACCGACGACCCGGCATTCGACACGTGGCTCGGTGAGTTGGCCGCGAGCGCGAATGCCTCGGACGGCTCGGCCGGGACCACACAGTCGTTGCGCGACGGCGAACTCGACTGGGCCTTCGCGGCGGCGTTCGACTCCGAAAAACAGCTGCACACCTGGTTGGACTCGCGCGATCGGAGGCGGGTGCTCGACGGCGGTGAGGCGCAGGGATTTCGACGCAAGACCTCGGATCTGATCGTCGTCGAAGGCAGCTTGCCCGCCGCAGGCACCAGCGTCTTTCGGCACAGCGTGTCGGCAGGCAAAGAAGCCGAGTTCGCGCAGAGTCAGGTCGGGCTCTATCCGACGACCGCGGCCTTCTCCGGCTTCGACGGGACCCTGGTTTTTCCGCCGGACGTCACAGGGCGTTGGCTGTCGATGGTTCGTTTCCGAACGGGTGCGCACCTCGACAGGTGGCTCACCTCGCGTGAGCGGGAAGAGGCGTTGCCCGAGTTGCGTGCCAATCTCACCGAAGACTTCTCCCAGATCGCACACACCACAGCTTTCGGTTCGACCATGCGTATCGAAAACGGTGAAACCAAGGTCACGCCGAACTGGAAAGCGGCGATGATCGTGCTGTTGGTGCTGTATCCGACGGTGATGGTGCTTTCCCGTTTCCTCGGACCGACCCTCGACCGGATGGGCGCCGAACCCTGGCTTGCGTTGTGGCTGAGTCAGATCTGCAGTGTCGGCGTCATGACCTACTTCTTGATGCCGTGGGTCTCCAAACCGTTTGCTCGCTGGCTCGATCCGATCGACGGCGCAGGCCGTCCGGTCAGCGTGATCGGCGCAGCGGTCGTCATCGGTGTCTACATCGTCACGTTGACGTTGTTCGCCAGTGTCAAGTGGTTGCAGTTCTGGGACTACAACAACTAGTCGAGTACCGCTCTGAGCTGGGTAAATAGTTGGTCTCGAGCCTAGCCCCAGCGATCTTGCTGTGCTCTTATTAAATGAGCGGTTGGGGTCGCGTCAAGAGGGGCGAAACGGACCATGCGCAAGCCGATTGCACGTGTCGTTCTGGTCGTACTTTTCGCTGCAGCACCCATGTTCGGGGTGTCGGCGACGGCTCAGGCGGGCACACACGGCCCACCGCTACTCGACCCGCCGAACGGCGAGGTCGTCGGAATCGCACAACCGGTCACCGTCCGATTTCCCACGGAGATTTCCGATCGCACCGCCGCCGAGCGCTCGATCACGATCACTACGTCCACGCCTGTGGCTGGCCAGTTCCGTTGGCTCGACGACTCTGTTGTGCAGTGGAGTCCTGCCGAATTCTGGCCCGCGTACACCGACGTCACGGTCGACGCCGTCGGTTTCAGGACACAGTTTCAGGTCGGTAGTGCACTGGTAGCGGTCGCAAACCGTTCGACGCACGAGTTCACCGTCAGCATCGACGGCGAAGTAGTGCAGTGGATGCCGGCCTCCTTGGGCAAACCCGGCTACGAGACACCCGCCGGGACATTTCCGGTGATCGAGAAGTTCCGCGACATCGTGATGGATTCGTCGACGTACGGGGTACCGATCACCTCCAAGGAGGGGTACAAACTCGACGTCGAGTACGCGGTCCGCATCACGTGGGGTGGCATCTTCGTTCACGCCGCACCGTGGTCGGCAGATTCGCAGGGGTACGCGAACGTCAGCCATGGCTGCATCAACCTGAGCACCGGCAACGCGGCCTGGTTCTACAACAACGCCAAACGGGGCGATCCGGTCATCGTGCGGTGACGGCGTCGGCGTAGCGATCGAGCGCATGGAAGAGATTCGCGGCGCCTCGTGTTGGTCCACTAGTGATGACCACAATGCGAGCTCGACAAATCCCGCGTGCCATCGGCTTCTGGATCGTCGCGACCGCCTTCTTCGTGCTGATGTGCGGCGCGGCGGCACCGTCACCCCTGTATTCGGTCTACCAGGAGCAATGGGGCTTTTCGTCGATCACACTCACCGTGATCTTCGCTGTGTATGTCGTCGCGCTGCTGGCGTCGTTGCTGACGGTCGGCGCACTGTCCGATCACATCGGCCGCAAGCCTGTTCTCGCGGCTTCCCTGGTGACCTTGGCGGTCGCCATGGTCGTCTTCGTCCTCGCCGACAGCGTCCCGTGGCTGATCGCGGCGCGGATCCTCCAGGGACTTGCGACCGGCGCTGCGACCGGCGCGTTCACCGCAACGGTCATCGACCTCCAACCCAACGAATCACGCGGTCCTTTGCTCAACAGCATTGCGCCGACCGCAGGTCTCGCCACCGGCGCGCTGGGAGCCGGGCTGCTCGTGCAATTCGCGCCTGCGCCGATGACACTGGTCTACGTCGTATTGGCAATTGCCTATCTGGCCTTCGCCGCATTGGTAGTCGCCATGCCCGAACCCACACCGGCCGACGGATTCGCCTCACGCGCACACCTGTTCGCGGCCCTGCGCCCGAAAGTGGCAGTCCCACCGGCAATTCGGCGCACGTTCACCACGATCGTGCCGTGCTTGATCGCATCGTGGTCGCTAGGCGGCCTGTATCTGTCGCTCAGCCCGTCCATCACGGCAAGCGTCTTCGACGTCCGTAATCACGTGATCGGCGGCGCCGAGATCTTCACCCTGTTCGGCGCCGGTGCGTTCGGCGCCTATGTGGCCCGCAACACTGCGCCGCGGATTGTCATGGTCGGCGGATCCGTCACGCGCGCAGCAGGAGTCGGCATCACCGTCACGTCGCTTCTCGTCGAATCGATTGCCGTGTTCTTCGTCGGAGCCGCAGTATCCGGCTTCGGTTTCGGTACCGCATTCCTCGGCGCAATGAAGACCCTCGGCGCACTGACACTCCCGCACGAGCGAGGCCAGGTGTTCGCGACTGTGTTCGCGGTCAGCTACACCGCCTTCAGCGTGCCTGCGGTGATCGCTGGGTTCGCCATCGGATCGGCCGGCTTGCTGACCACGGCCGAGGTGTACTCAGCCGCTGTCATCGCGTTCGCATTGCTTGCGGCACTGGCATTTACACTGCTGGCGCGGCGCGAAGCACAAGCTCTCGCACGCGAAGAATGCTTGGCTGCGGCCTAGCGTCAGGCACGCAGCACGCGGTCGGGCCGAGCGTGGCCCAGTTCCAGTGGATAGATCTTGTGAACGCCGCGAAAACCTTTCAATTCGACGTTGCGTTCCGGACCGAACGTCAGGTCCGGGCTGTCGACCGCATCCCGCACGGCAGCACTGACCAGCACTTCGCCACCCGCCGCTTCAGCTGCGACGCGAGCGGCCATCGCGACGTTTCTGCCGAACAGATCGTCGCCCCTCCGCACCGCGTCGCCGCGGTGGATTCCGATGCGGACCCGAACTCGTGCCCGTTCGGTCCACGCCGCTCCGACGAGTGCTCGTTGCACGTCGATACCGCACCGCACGGCTTGTTCGGGATGCCCGAACGCGACCATAAATCCATCGCCCTGACTTTTCACAACCTGGCCCTCGTGCAACTGCACGCAGTCTCGAACAACGTTGTCGTGTCGGCCGAGCAGCTTCACCCATGCCTGATCGCCGAAGTGTTCGTTCAATGCCGTCGAGCGTTCGATGTCGGAGAAGAAGATGGTGACCGTGCCGTCACGCGCTGCCAGTCGAGCGAGGTCGGGTTGCTCGACCTGTGCCCACCCAGCGAGTTCTTCGATCGAGTTGCGTAGTGCTCCCCCGATCCCTTTCTCCCGCATCAGGTTCGCCGTCTCCCACACGGCCTTCACAGCGCCCTTGCTACTCGAGATCCACGTCCGCTCCCTACCAGCAAGTTGCCGGCGCAAATCCCGGATTCGATGCTGATTGCGAATCTGCAGCGCGGTGAGCGCGACGAGACCCAACGTCTCGACCACGACGATTCCGCCGAGCACAAATTCCAGCACGGGCGTCATGCTGCCAGACGACCGGCCTAGTTCGACAACCCCTGTTGGAACGCGGCTGCAACCTCTGCCACGTCGGCACCGGCTTGGACGAGTCCGTCGTAGAGCTGCGGGTACGTCGCACCACCCATTGCCAGGTCGAAGGCAAGAACGGTGCCGTCGTCGAGCGTCAGGTACCCGGCCAAGCTTTGGACGTTGGTCAGCAGCCGACCGGTGGACGGATTCAACGCCACTCCCGTGCCTGCCTTGGCTGCGACCTTGCCCGCCGCCGGAGTACCTGCCCCGTACGGCGCGAGCGACCCCGACTCCGCCAGGACCGGTTGGCCCGCGACGATTGCGTCACCCCATGGCTGCTTCCTCGCCCATTCCATCCATTTGGTCAGCTGCCGCGGCGTTGCCGATGCTGGGTCGCCACCTTGGCCATCGGTGACGAACACAGCGTCCTTGTTCAACCCCGCCTTTTCGACCAAACCGTAGATCGTCTCGATCCCGGCAAGACAATCCGTCTTGCCTGCCTTGACGGCAAGCATGCAGAGAAACGCGTTCGCGCCTGCGTTGTAACTGGTTTCGAGAATCATCGCTCCCATCGCAGCTACCGGCGGAGACTCGATCGAAGCAACTGTGCGATCGTCGGTGAAGGTGCCGCTCGCGGGCAGGATCGACTCGTTGTTCGCAGCACGAGCCGGCGCGGCGACTGTGACGCCTGCTCGTCCGAGCGCCTCGATGAAAAGGATGCGCGCCCAGTCCGCAGGGTCCGGCACGTTGTACACGCTCAGTTGCGATTTGCCCGCCGCGATCGTGCCGGAGACGAGCAGCTTCGTCGGATCGGCGGGGTCGGGTTCGATGCTCAGTGCCGTGTCGCCGTCACCTGCGACGGTCTGTACCTGCGAGACAACGGTGTACGCGCCGGTCTGGGGCGACGACACGATGGTCGCCGTCCCATCGACCGCCGCTGCCGTCACCATCACGTCGAGGATGTTGTCGTTGACGAAGATCGGCGTGACAGGTCCATCGTTGGATTGGTAGGTGTCCCACAATCTGGTGTCGATCACGACGTCTCCGTCGATACGCGTCACGCCTTTGGCAGCGACCTGACGAGCAAGTTCGGTCACGCCGGCGAGGGGGTCACCCACGTCGGTCGACGGCCGCGCGTTGGGAGCGAGGTTGCCGTACTGATGGTCGACGGTGTCGCTGTAGAAAGTGTGATCCATCTTGCCGTCGAGGCCGCCGCGCCCGCCGAGTGCAAGATCACCCGATGCGACCAGCACCAGGTTGCCTGGAACGACTCCTGCATCCGGCGGCGCAGTCGTATAGACGGGCGTCGTGAACCGGGTGTCCGCGCCGACCGTGTCGTAGACGGAGGCAACCGTAAAATTCTTTGCCGTCGACCCCGTGTAGATCATTTCGTCGGGTCGATTGGCGAGCAGCACCTCCCCTGTGTCCGCGTTCGACACGTAGTAGATCCAGCGCGCGGTGCCATATTCGGGCTTTTCCATGACTTTCTTCGCGGCGTCAGGCAACGTACCGATCTCGGCGGAGCTGCCCGCGGGCGCAACCGAATCGTCGCTGGAACCGTTGTCGGAACTCGAACACGCGGAGGCAAGTACAAGCACTGTCGCTACGACGGCACCGACCTTGACCGAACCAGAACCAGGCACGAAAACTCCTCTGCGGGTGACGGAGCGCTGACCCCCACGCAGAGATCGTTGCACGCATGATCGGTGAGGAGAAGACACAGCTGGAAGCAACCTGTCGTTCAACTCGATCGATCAGCATGTACCCATGTCTGCCGTCGGAGTCACACTCGCGATCCTGGCAGCACTTTGTTCGCCGTTTCCGCTGCGCTGCAACAATCGACCGCGCGAACCGCTGCGCTCGCCAGGCCGACGACGGAGCGGCTGCTGCCGGCAATCGGGCTGCTCGCCACCTTGATTCGCAGTCCGCGCTGGCTGATCGGGCTTGCCGCCAACGTCGTTGGCTTCGGATTACATGCCTGCGCACTACATTTCGGTTCCATTCAAGTTGTCCAAGCCGTGTTGGTCGTGCAGTTGCTCTTCGCATTGCCGCTGTCCGCCCTGCGTCGACGGCAGCGTCCGCTACGACGCGACTGGCTCGGCACAGTTCTGGTGTGCACGGGACTGGTCGCTGTCGTATCGCAATGCCCGCCGCGCGGAGCCGTCCGCTCCGACCAACTTGGTGTCGCACTGGCGGTCGCCGGCGGTGCCGTCGCTTTGCTCGTCGTTGCCGCACGTCGGGTGGGCGAGCGCGCGCAGGCGAGGTCCGCGTTGATCGGCATCGCGGCCGGATTCTGCTTCTGCACGACGGCCGTGCTCGTCGTGTCGGCCACTGCCCAACTTCCACAGTTGAGCTGGGCACTTCCGGGTATGGCCGTGTCGACGGTCGTCGGCGGCATACTTGCTCAAGAGGCCTTCGCGAGCGGGTCGCTGCCGACAGCATTGACGTCGATGACGACAACCGATCCGATCCTCAGCTATGTCGCGGGCACCACGTTGTTCGTCGTTGTCGCACATCCTGATCCGATCGTCCTGATCGGAGCAGCCGTACTCGTGATCGCCGGGGTTGCGATGCTCGCGAATTCGCCCACCCTGCACGACGACGACCCGCAAGTACTCCCTCAGCCCACCGACGCCTTGGTACGGCAGCTGTAGCTTTCGTAGAGATCCAGTAGTCCGGCGACCGTAGCCGACCACGGAAATCTTTCTGCGGCAACCCTTGCCGCACTCCGGCGCTGTCGCGCCGGCACCGAAAGCAGTGCCTGCACTCCCCCGGCGAGCCCCGTCGGCGTTCCGTCCGTGACGACGCCCGACCCGTGTGCCCCGAGCGATTCGTGTGCCGCCCCGTCGCGCGGAACGACGACCGACGTTCCGCAGGCGAGCGCCTCGAGGGCAGCAAGCCCGAAAGTCTCTACCGGAGAAGGGCATAGAGCGATGTCGGCGGTGGCAACAAGGTTTGCAAGTTCACAGCGATCCGACACATGGCCGACGAACCGCACAGGTAGTCGCGCAGCCTGTCGTTCGATTTGCCCACGTAAGGGTCCGTCGCCGAGGATCGTCAGTTCTGCGTTCACGCCGTCGGCCACCAACAGTCGCACCGCCGCCACCGACCGATCGACGCGTTTCTCCTTCGACAACCTGCTGACGGTGACGAGGCGCACCACGTCGTCGCCCGGAGTCCGTGTGCGCGTCAGCGGACGAAACTGCTCCAGATCGCAACCGAGCGGGATCTTGCGAACATTGTCTGCGCCGATTCTGGCGAACTCCGCAGCCGCGAAATCGGATGTGACAACGATGTTTTCCGCTCGCTGGCTCAGCATGCCGTTCGCAGCGTTCGCAAGGGCGACCAACGGAAATCCGCGGGGCACGCGGGACCTAAGTATCGCGTCGATGCGCTCGTGTGAGAAGAGCACAAGCGGAACGTTGTTGCGGCGCGCCCACGGCGACAGCCATCGAACACTGAGTTTGTCACTCACCTCGAGCACGTCCGGCTCCAACGAGTCGAGTAGCACACAGGTCCGATTCGCTGTCAGCATGTGATAGCTGTTCGAGCCGAACAACTTCGGGCTGGGCAGCGTGACCCGTCGGCCTGCCGATGTCGATTCGTCGGTGTCGGATGTCCCCGGCACGATCAAAACCCTGTCGTGACCAGCTTTTCCGTAGCCACGTCCGATTTCGTCTACACACGTGCGCAGCCCTCCCGACGCCGGCGTGTAGAAGTTGGCGATCTGGACGATCCTCAACGCCCGACCACCTCTGCGTAGGTCGTTGCGATTGCGCCTGCAGCTACGACGGCTTCGATTGCGCGCAGGGACGCGTCGCGCAAACCAGGTCGATGCAGATCGTCGGGATGCAGAGCGATTCGAACGAGTCCCCCACCGTGTGCCCGTTTACGCGCGAGACCGACGACCAGCGCTGCCGCGGCACGTTCACTCCAACCGCCGCCAGGTCGGTGTGACAGTGCGAAACCAAGGCGAAGGCGATTCGTACGCAGGTTCGTGACACCGAAATGACTTGTCGTGTGCGTGAATCCGGCTCGGGCCAGGGCGCGGTTCGCGGCGGGCGACGCGAGCCATCCCGGCGGGGTGAATCCCCGCGTCGCCAGTCCGAGGTCGGCGAGAACCTGTGTGCCCGCCGCAATGCGTTCCGCTGCTTGCTGTTCGTTCAATGCTGCGAACTCCGCCGCGCCGCGGGCAACCACTCTGCCGATGACACGTCGATACGACGGACCCTCCGGCCCTGCAACATGGGACCAGCCGTGCAGGACGATCTCGTCACCGATGTTCCGCCGCGCGCGGAGCACCTCTGCGTAGTCGGGCGCGTCGCTCAGTGCCGCACCGCGCCATGGCCCGGGAATCACCAACAACGACAGAGGAATACCAAGTGCTTCGGCGTCGGCGCACCAACGAGCGGTCTCGTCGGCCGTCGCGGGCGCGACGTCGTGCACACTCACCACCAGCTGCGAGCAGCCGTGAACCATGTTCGTTCTCCCCTGCACGTCGTCACGATCGACCGCGACGGTAACCCGGTGACGTTGACGCCCGCTGAACGGCAAGATGCCAACCAGCTACATACACCCGCCGTTCATCACTCGTTGTTAGCTTTCGCGACATGTCAGATATGTCCTCGGAGACCGACATCGCGAAGTTCGGCAGCAGGCTCACCTTCATGGCGAGCCACCTTGCATTCGGGTTTTCGTGCGGAGCGCTGGCGTCACTCGTCATCGGCGGTCCGCACGTCTTCCCACGGTCGGTGTCGATCGGTCTGCTCGTCGGTGGACTGGTCGCGGGATGCCTGCTGCTTTTTGTTGCGCTGCAACCCGACCACCCGACCGACCCAGCCGCTGTGCCGAGGCCGATCTCGTCGATCGTCACAGACAAGCAGTGTGCACAGGCCGACGCCGAGGGGCGACTCGCACTTGCCCGAGTGACCGACGTTGTTTTCGACTACCACAGCGAGAGCACCGGCCCCAGGTACAAGGTCTCCTATGTCGTGTCGCCCCGAGACGGAACGCCCTATGCCACAACGGAGTCCGTGGCGATCGACCCGGTGCTTGCGAAGACTGTCGAGGTCGATGCGATCGTCGTCGTCGCGATGGAGCTTACGGTCGGCGGGCACGTCGGACTTGTGCGTGCACCAGACGAGTACTGGAAGACCCTTGCTGCCACGGATACGACCGTGCGCACCACGCAACCGATGCCACCACAACCACGACCTGCGACGCCAACACTGCTGACTCGCCGACTGATCTTCGCGACCGCAGCGCCACTGCTCCTCGGGGCCGCCATCGCAACGCTCCCGTTGTTGCTACGGTTCGCGGCATGACTCGTCGCTTTCTCGTGCGTAGAACCCTTGCTCGAACCGCCCTGCGGCTGAGCCGCTGGAAGGTAGCAGGCGAGTTGCCACCCAAAGCCATCCTCGTCGGCGCGCCGCACACCTCGAACTGGGACTGGGTCGCGACGATTCTGATGAGTTGGAGCCAGAGTGTGCAGCCGATGATTCTGGTCAAGAAAGAATTCTTCAAAGCACCGTTCGGTCCCCTGCTGCGCGCCACCGGCGGCATCCCGCTCGATCGCAAAAACCCTGGCGAAACCATCCGGGAGTTGCTGGCACGCGCAGAAGGTAGCGAGCATTTCCTACTCGCGATCGCGGCAGAGGGCACTCGAGGCAAGGGCGACTACTGGAAATCCGGCTTCTACCGAATCTCGCAGCAAACCGGAATTCCAATTCTCTTCGGCTTCATCGACGGACCGAGCAAAACCGTCGGTTCAGGTCCTACTTTTGTGCCGACGGGTGACGTCAAAGCCGATATGGATGTCGTCCGCGCCTTCTACGCCGACAAACGCGGCATCAACCCGGAGCTGGGCACCGAGCCGAGGCTGCGAGAAGAAGGCGCGTCGGAGTAGGCCTCCTGCTCAGGAGGGAAAGGCGCACATAGGCCCGATCGCAAGGAAGCTCTGTATCTCGCAGATCAGCACCTGAATGGTTCTGGACGCGCCTTGCGCCGAACCGCTGTCTGCTGAACCGCTGTCGAGAGGTGCAGCCGTCGCCGATGCAGCGGTCAACGGCAGAGCAAGCACCAGGGCGAACATTGCGGTGGCAGCGGTTCGTTTGAACATAAGAACTCCGATCGAAGGCACGGCGCTGGATAGACGTTCGTGCCTGACACGGCACGTTTCGAACGTATTGCTCCCCGCCAGTCGCTGCGAGCCCCCAATTCTGTCGCCAGCACGACCGGGGTACCTGGCACAATGCGAAACGTGAGCGACGACGACCCCGGCGTGCCGACGGGTAGCGGTGCAGCAACCCCGCCTCCCGGGCTTCTCTCACGGGTCGTGCGCAGTCAATCTGTCGCTTATGTCGTTGTCGGGTGCGTGAACACCGCAATCGGCTTCGGACTCTTCGTCCTGTGGATGACCGTTCTCGGCGACGACGACCTCTACGCGGTTGCTGTCGCAGCCGCGTACTCCATGAGCATCGTCATCGCGTTCGTCCTGCACCGAACGCTTGTCTTCCGTGTTCGCGGACATCTGTTGCGCGATTTCGTCGGCTTCGTCGGCGTCAACGCCGGTGGTTTCGTGTTGAATCTGGCTCTGATGGCACTGGCTGTCAGCATTTTCCGTTTTGCCCCGATTCCGTCACAGTTCGTCGTGACTGGCATCGTCGCGGCAACGAGTTACTTCGGCCATCGCCACGTTTCGTTCCGGCGGGCACCTGCACCGCCCGGCGACGCCGAGGTTGTACTGTCACGAACTCGTGGGTGACGAAACGCGGGAATCCAGAAAAACCGTGCTGCTGTGGGCGGGCGCAGCAGTCGTCGGAGTCGTCGCAGGCTACATCGCGGTACTGCTCGTCAACGTGCGACATTTTTATACCGACGACACCGAATCGCAGTACGTCCCGCTGTGGATCACCATCGGTCAGCACCTGCGCAACGGTGAGTTCCCCGGTCTGGTCACCGACGAATGGATGACCGGCAACTACTCGGTCGAGGGCCAGGGCAGCCTGCTCAATCCGCCGCAGATGCTCGTCAGTCTGATCGCACCGTCGTTCGACAACCTGCTTGTGCTCGCGACCCTGGTCAAGCTTGCCTACTCGATCGTCCTCGTCCTCGGCGTCTTCCGTGTCTGTCGCGCCTACGGCGCCCTGGCCCCGTGGGCTGCGGTCGCAGGTGTCGCATTCACGTTCTCCGGCTGGGTCCTGTTCCTGGACCAAGCGACCTGGGTTCTCGCACTTGCGGGCACGGCCTGGCTGACGCACGCGTGGGCGTCCGGCATTCGCTACGCACGTGGGCGCGGCGGACCGATCCCGGTGTTCGTATTCATCTTCTTCGCCATAACCGTCGGCTACATGTGGCCGGGCATCGAGACCGCGATGATGATCTGCGCGGTCGCGCTCGGCGAGTTGATCTATCAGCGCAATTGGCTCGCACCCGTTCGCCTTCTTGCCGTTGCAGGGTTCGCCGGTCTCGCCGGACTGATGACGTACCTGCCGAGCTTCCTCTCGTCGCATGTCACGTGGCGAGACGCCGATGTGGTCATCAAGAACGACGGGTTCATGACCATCCCGTGGTCGGAATCGCTCAACTCGAGCCTCCCGACGACGCTGCCATCGTTCAATTCGTGGTTCGGGCTCATCCAGCCGTTCCCGATCGTCTACATCGCCTGGTTCCTCATCCCGGGACTCGCGTTCATCGACTGGAAGGCCGCGTCTCGGTCGGCGCGCAACGTCAGCGGTGCGGCGATCTTCGCGCTCGCCGCGCTCATGTGGATCGCAGGACCAGCGGTCATCGGTCCGCTGCGCTGGCCGGCGCGCGTGATGCCGATGCTCGCTTTGGGCCTGCTCGTCCTGGTGTGTGTGTTGTTCAGCAAGCACGGGACGTTGAAGTCGTGGCGGACTCGCGTCGGTGTCTCGGTATTCCTGCTGCTTCTCCTGCTGATGAGGACGATTTCGTCGGCGCCGAGCGGAAAGCTGAAAACACACGTTGCCGCAGCAGTGGTCGTGGGTCTGATGGGTGCGCTCGTCCTGCTCGTCGCTGCGAAACGCAACCAGGCGACGGCGTGCGCGTTGCTCATCGCCTCGGTTGTGCCGATCGCGTACTACCAGGTCGATCAGGTGCCGCATCACCCGATGTCGTGGAACCTGCCCGAGAAGCGCAAGCAGGCTCAGGACGTTTTCCCCGACTTCGACGGACTCACCCTCCAACTGGCCGATAGCCAGCTGTTCCCGATCCCGGAGAAGTTCCTCGGCGGCGTCTACAGCTCGCTCGTCGTCGGCTACTACGCCAAAGACCTCGACCTGAACTACGTCAACGGGTACACGCCCATCGGCCACTACTGGTTCTCGCAGCACTTGTGCATGCGCTGGGACGGCAGTGTGTGCCCGGATGCCAGACGGCGGGTCTTCGAGAAGGAGCCGACTACAGGCAAGACCCTGGCCGATCTTATGAAGGTCGACCGCGTCGTCCTCCAGGCCGCGATGTATCCGAACGCAGACTCCGAGCCCGCGCCAGACGGCTGGAAATGGGTGCAGTATCCGGGCCATGAGCGCTGGATCTACGTGCTCGAACGAGAAGGTGGACCGATCTCGACCGTCAACGGTCGCGTCGTAGCCACCGACAACGTGACGGCGACGTCGGTCTCCGAGTCCGACGACAGCTCGAAGGTCACGGTGACGTCGGCGCAGGGTGGCCGCGTCGTCTTCGCGCGGCTCGCATGGCCGGGCTATCACGTCACCCTGAACGGCGAGGACATCGGCTACGACACGGTTATGGACACCTTCCTCAGCGTCGACATCCCCGCTGGCACTACCGACGCCGACCTCGAGGTGACCTGGAGTCCACCTGGCTGGCAGCTCGGCTCTGCGACTGCCGTCCTCGGGCTCGCAGGGGTCGCTGTCCTGCAGTTGCTCTACGTTCGCGGGCGTCGGCGACCGGTCGACGAGGCCGTACCCGAGCCCGTCAGCGCCTCGTGACGCGTGCCACGTTGTCGTTATCTGCGTGTTATCGTCCCTGTTGCATTGCTTCCTGCAGCGTCGCCGTCGACGTGCGAAGAATGCCCATATGAAGATCCACCACTGAGAAGGTCGCCTCCAACGATGCCGCAGTTGTCCGCCGCGCGTACGGATCGCTCCGATACGCACACCGAGCACCGCACGCAACCGGTGCCGTCGGCGAACGAGCGGATCCACACGGTTTCGGTGGTGGTTCCGGTGTACCGGGGCGAACTCACGATCGCGAATCTCGTTGCCGAACTCGCTCGATACGCGACGCCGTCGAAGTCGCCGAGGGGCGCGCTTTTCGCGATCGAGGAGATCGTCCTCGTCCACGACAACGGCCCCGATCGGTCCGACGTCGTCCTCGCTGAATTGGCCGAGTCCAACGAGAACGTCAAGGTCGTCTGGCTGAGCAGAAACTTCGGACAGGACGCCGCCACCATCGCAGGGATGGCCGCGTCCAGGGGCGATTGGGTTGCGACGCTCGACGAGGACGGTCAGCACGATCCCGACTACATCGGGCACTTTCTCGACGAGGCACTGTCGCAGCGTGCCGATCTGGTCTATTCGCGGCCGACCAACACCCGCCCGCACGGATTCGTCCGCAACGTCGCGTCGATGGGATCGAAGTTCGTTCTGACGTCGCTCTTCCGTTTCCCGTCGGGAACCCATTTCGAAAGTTACCGACTGATTCGCGGGGACATCAGCCGCAAGTTGTCCGAGGTCGCCGCCGCCGGGGTGTACCTCGACGTCGCGTTGACGTGGGTCGTCGGGCGTACCGCCACCGCACCCATCGAACTACGTTCGGAGGGCCGCGAGGAGTCGGGGTACACCTACCGCAGCCTGTTCTCGCTGTTCTGGAAGATGGTCCTCTGCAGCGGAACCCGCGGCCTGCGCATCGTGAGCGTGCTCGGCGCCGTGTTGGGCTTGGCTGGCATCGTCCTTGCCGGAGTCGTCGTAGTACAGACGATCGACGGCACTACGGACCCAGACGGCTGGGCGTCGATCATCGTCGCCATTCTGCTGTGCTCGGGGGCGATTCTGTTTTCGCTTGGAATGATCGCCGAGTACCTCGGCGTGGCACTGCACGTTTTGGCTGGCAGACCGCTATTTTTGACGGTGGATTCCCCGACTCCGCGTCCCGACGGAGAGGACAAAAGCCATTAACACCGATGCGATTCCGTTCAACAAGCCCTTCCGCGCGCCTGGCGAACTCGACAACCTCGGCGAGGTGCTTGCGTCCTCCCACGTCCATGGCGACGGCCGGTTCACGAACGCTGCGACGGCCAAACTGAAGCAGATCACTCAAGCCCCGCACGCGCTTCTGACAACGTCGTGCACACATGCTCTCGAGCTCGGTGGGCTGCTCCTCGAGCTTCAGCCCGGTGACGAAGTGATCCTGCCCAGCTTCACCTTTCCCTCCCCCGCGTCGTCGGTCGCTCTGCGCGGCGCGACGTGTGTTTTCGTCGACATCGACGATTCGACCGGCAACATCGATCCGGCCGCGGTTGCCGAGGCGATCACCGAGAAGACCAAGGCCGTCGTCGTCATGCATTACGGCGGCGTTGCAGCCGACATGGGTCCGCTGCTCGACCTCGCCGCCGAGCATTGCTTCGCCATCGTCGAAGACAACGCGCACGGACTAGGCGGCAGCTGGCAGGGCCGCCCGCTCGGCACCATCGGAACGATCGGCGCTTTGAGCTTCCACGACACGAAGAACGTCCATGCTGGCGAGGGTGGTGCGCTCCTCCTCTCCGACGACATTCTGATGATGCGTGCGGAGATCATGCGGGAAAAAGGCACCGACAGGGCTCGGTTCCTGCGCGGCGAGGTCGACAAGTACGGCTGGCAGGATATCGGATCGAGTTATCTACCAAGCGAATTGAACGCCGCCGTGCTCGATGCGCAGCTCGCGTCGTTCGACGTCATCCAAGCGGGCAGGCACCGCGTCTGGGATTCCTACGCACGGGAGCTCCCGGAGTGGGCACAGCGAAACAGTGTGCGGCAGATGAGCGTTCCGGCTGATCGGGAGCACACAGCGCACCTCTTCTACCTTCGGATGCCGACCGAAGAGACCCGCGACAGCTTCATCGGCCACATGCGTCAACGCGGTATCGCAACCCCGTTCCACTACGTGCCGCTCGGCACCAGCCCCGCCGGATCGAAGATGGGTAGAACCCCGAAACCGTGCGTTCGTAGCGCCGAATTCTCGGAGACCGTTGTCCGGCTACCGATCTGGCCCGCCATGACCGACGACCACATTGCCCGGGTACTGGACGGGGTCACCGCCTTCGTTGCATAACTCGTTAGCCGGACAAAACGGTCCCAATATGATCACTAAAGCATTTACGCGGTTCCCTTTTCATACGGAATCGTGTTCCTATCACTCAGGCAAATGAGCATTAAAGTGTTGCCGGCAACGGCAGAAGGGCGGATTTATATGAGGAGCCAGCGTTTACGTAAGTACGCGGCAGGATTCGGCGTACTCGTCGCCGTAGCGACAGCGGGACTCTTCACGACGGCCACCGCAACGGCCGAGCCGCTCTGGCCGGGCGGACCCGACTTCGGTACGCCGGCGGTCATTCCACCGCCGCCCGCGCCGTGCGACGCAGCCGGAGCGCGCGCCTGCCTGCGCCTGTCGACCAACGAAGCATGGCTGATGGACAACGGCCGCACCGTGTTCGGGCCGACCCCGATCTCCCACGGCCAGCCGGGCTACGAGACGAACGTCGGAGTCTTCGACGTCGACTTCAAGAAGCCTTACCACTGGTCCACAATGCACCACGCCGACATGTACTACGCGATCTTCTTCGACGGTGACATCGCGTTCCACGTCGGACCGGTCGACCTCAAGTCCCACGGCTGCATCCGTATGACCGAGCCGGGCGCGAAGGCGTTCTACGAACACCTCAACCCAGGCGACATCGTTCAGGTCATCAGGTGACCTGACTCCCCAGAGGTAGCCGATACGGGCGCGGATCTTCGGATCCGCGCCCGTTTTCGCGTGAGGCCGCTCCGCGGCTCGTGAGTCTTTTCGGAGGTCGGGCGCTCCGGAAAGACTCACGACTTCGGTCCTGGAACTTGGCATTTCGGCCGACCTTCTGACGGGACTTGCGAACGACATCGCCGACCGTTTCTGTCGGTGGGGTCCGATAGTGTCGAATGTATGTACTGCTTATCTGCTTAAGTGGACCT
>NZ_JBIMSN010000153.1:0-39423 GCF_043944905.1 Antrihabitans spumae | reverse complement strand
TCGAAACCATCAACCCGAACCGCTCAGGCCAGCACGCGCCCCGCGTGAAAGATCCGGGCTAGGAGTGGCCCAACTCTTCTTCGGCTATTTCCTCGGGAGTCGGTTCGACGTCGGTCGATCCTGCGACGCCGCCTCGGGCGAATTCGTCGGGGAACACGAACCGTCGCATCGCCCAGAACCGGAATGCCATCTGCATCAGGTTGCCGATGATGTACGCACTGACGAAGTCGGCGATGTTCTCCACCGTCAAACTGACGTCAGGAACCCGCAGGTCGAACACATAGCTCGAGATGTAGAGCGGGATGAAGGCAAGCACCACTCCGACGCCGCTGACCAGGAAGAACAGTAGGGCTTCGTGATGTTTCTCGCGGCCGCCGCGATTCTTGAACGACCACTCGCGATTGAGAATGTAGGACGCGATCACCGCGATGACACCGGAGATGATCTTGGCGGTGACCGGCTTCTCCTCGAGCACCGTCAACTTCAGCGTGTAGAAGATGCCGGAGTCGATCACGAAAGTCGTACCGCCGACGATCGCGAACTTGATCAGCTCGTTGTGACGGAGCGCTATGTCCCGATACGGCTGTGGTATTCGCCTGACCACGTCATCTATTAGGGACACAACGAAGCAGTGTACGAAAAGCAACCAACTACTGACCAATCAACGCGCCAATCATCAGCATTGTCACAGGCCGCCGGTGCGGCATGACAAACTTTGAAGCCGTGACTGCATCACCTCCTCGTTCCGACAGTCCGCGCGATCAGAGCGGCGCGCTGCCGGTTGTGACGATCGTCGGAGGTGGCCAGCTTGCGCGTATGACGCATCAGGCTGCGATCGCCCTCGGCCAGTGTCTTCGAGTGTTGTCCGAAGGTCCGAACGATCCCGCCGCGCAGGTCAGCCCCGACGTCGTGATCGGTAGCCATACCGATCTCGCAGCGCTGCGCAAGGCTGCGATCGGGTCGAGCGCCCTGACGTTCGATCACGAACACGTTCCGACCGAACATCTCGAGATCCTCGTCGCGGAAGGCGTCAACGTCGCGCCGCCGCCCGAGGCGTTGATCTTCGCGCAGGACAAGCTCGCGATGCGACGTCGGCTCGTCGAACTCGGAATTCCGGTCCCTGCATTCGCCGAGGTCGCGTCACCCGCCGATGTCGAAGCGTTCGGCAAGGAGAACGGTTGGCCGGTGGTCGTCAAAGCCATTCGTGGCGGCTACGACGGCCGCGGGGTCTGGATGCCGGCGAACGCAGAGGATGCTGCCGCGATCGTGACCGCACAACTCGACAACGGGGTCGCGCTGCTCGTCGAGGCCAAGGTGCCGTTGCAACGCGAACTTTCGGCGATGGTCGCACGGTCACCGTTCGGTCAGGGTGCGACCTGGCCGGTCGTCGAGACCGTGCAGCGCGACGGCCAGTGCGCCGTTGTGATTGCCCCGGCGCCGCGTTTGTCGGACGACCTCGCGACCGAGGCCGAGGAGCTCGCACTACGTCTTGCGTCGGAGCTCGGCGTCGTCGGCGCGATGGCGGTCGAACTGTTCGAAACGACCGACGGCACGATCCTCGTCAACGAACTGGCAATGCGCGCGCACAACTCCGGACACTGGGGGATGGACGGTTCGCGGACCTCGCAGTTCGAGCAGCATCTGCGTGCGGTCCTCGACTATCCGCTCGGTGATACCTCGCCGATCGCTCCCGTGACCGTGATGGCGAACGTGCTCGGCGCCGAAACCGCACCGCACATGAGCATGGACGAGCGCCTGCATCATCTTTTCGCGCGCTTCCCCGACGTGAAGGTCCACCTGTACGGGAAGGGTGAGCGGTTCGCCCGCAAGATCGGTCACGTGAACGTGCTCGGCGCGGCGAACGGCTCGCTCGACGATGCCAAGTACGTCGCGGCGGTCCGCAATCGTGCCGAACTTGCCGCGCATTTCCTTTCACATGCCGAATGGAACGATGGATGGGAACTTCATGACTGACCGCCAGCAAGGTCCAGCAGTCGGCCTGATCATGGGCAGCGATTCCGACTGGCCGACCATGGAAGCCGCGGCGGAAGCGTTGGGCGAGTTCGGTGTTCGCTTCGAGGTCGGCGTCGTGTCCGCGCACCGGACTCCGCAGCGAATGCTCGACTACGCGCGCGACGCTGCCGGCCGCGGACTCCAGGTGATCATCGCGGGAGCGGGCGGCGCCGCGCATCTGCCGGGCATGGTCGCCTCTGCGACGCCGCTCCCCGTCATCGGCGTTCCGGTGCCGCTGAAGTACCTCGACGGCATGGACTCGTTGCTCTCGATCGTGCAGATGCCTGCCGGAGTTCCCGTTGCGACGGTGTCGATCGGCGGCGCACGCAATGCCGGTCTACTCGCTGTGCGCATCCTCGGCGCGTCGGATCCCGCACTCCGCGAGCGCATGGAACAGTTCCAGGTGGGGTTGGCAGAGATGGTTGCCGGCAAAGACGAGGCGTTGCGTCGGAAACTGTTGGGGTGAATGCAGATGGTCGGCTGAGAAGATGCACACCGACGATCCAGCACGGTTTCGACTCTCGGTCGTCGCCGAGGCGTTGCGGCTGTTCTCCGAGCAGGGCTACGAAGCGACGACCGTCGACGAGATCGCCCAAGCCGCAGGAATATCGCGGCGAACCTTCTTCCGGCAGTTCAGGGCGAAAGAAGACGTCGTCTTCGCCGACCACGAAATTCTGTTCGCCCGCGCGTCCGACTTCCTAGCAGGCGAGCGCGGCGATCCGTGGGATGCGGTCTGCGATGCCGCGTTGCTCGTGTTCGATGGGTTCTCCCACTGGCGTGACATGGCACGGCGTCGCTACACCGTCGTGCAGGGAGTACCAGCGCTGCGCGATCGCGAAATCGTGACCGTGTTCGCCTACGAGCGCTTGTTCGTCGAACACCTGCGGCGCGAGCTACCCGATGCCCCGGATCTTCAAGTAGTGCAGTTCGCCGCTGCTGTCACTGCGACCCACAACTACCTGCTGCGTCGGATGGTCCGCGACGGGGCGATGACGACGAACGACGAACTGCGAGATGCGCTCGCTGGGATCCGCAAGCTGTTCGGAGCGCGAGCGACCGATGCAGACGAGGTCGTGATCGCCGTATTTCCGCGCGGAACCGCACCGCGGCGGGTCGCGGATCTGCTGCAACGTCGACTGAATCGTGACGGCGTCGACAGTGAGCCATCTGGCACCTAGTGCCTTTGGTTGGCACGGATAGTCGCAGCAACGGTCGAACTGGTGGGGTATATTGGGTCGAACGCTGGCACTGAGTGCCGCCGCTCTAATCAATGCCGAAACAAACACAACTTTGCCGAGGAGCACTTTCATGGCTGGTAACCCGGACTTCGACCTGTTCAAGCTGAGCGAAGAACACGACGAACTGCGCGCAGCCATTCGCGCGCTGTCGGAGAAGGAAATTCTTCCGTACGCAGCAGAATGCGACGAAGACGAGCGTTTCCCGCAGGAAGCCCTCGACGCACTTGTGAAGTCGGGTCTCAACGCCATCCACGTCCCCGACGCTTACGGCGGTCAGGGCGCGGACTCGGTCGCGGCATGCATCGTCATCGAAGAGGTCGCTCGCGTCTGCTGTTCGTCGTCGCTGATTCCCGCGGTCAACAAGCTCGGCACGATGGGCTTGATCCTCAAGGGCTCCGAAGAACTGAAGCAGAAGGTGCTTCCCGACATCGCCAACGGCGCGATGGCGTCCTACGCGCTGTCCGAGCGTGAAGCCGGCTCCGATGCGGCAAGCATGAAGACCCGCGCGAAGGCCGACGGCGACGACTGGATCATCAACGGCACCAAGTGCTGGATCACCAACGGCGGCAAGTCCACCTGGTACACCGTCATGGCCGTGACCGACCCCGAAAAGGGCGCCAACGGCATCTCCGCGTTTATGGTCCACAAGGACGACGAAGGCTTCACCGTCGGCCCGAAGGAAAAGAAGATGGGCATCAAGGGTTCGCCGACCGCGGAACTCTACTTCGAGAACTGCCGAATCCCCGGCGATCGCATCATCGGCGAGCCCGGCACCGGCTTCAAGACCGCACTCGAGACGCTCGACCACACCCGCCCGACCGTCGGCGCGCAGGCCGTCGGCGTCGCGCAGGGTGCACTCGACGCGGCGATCGCTTACACCAAGGACCGCAAGCAGTTCGGTAAGTCCATCGCCAGCTTCCAGGCAGTTCAGTTCGAGCTGGCCGACATGGCGATGAAGGTCGAAGCAGCACGCCTGATGATCTACACGGCCGCAGCTCGCGCCGAGCGTGGCGAGCCGGGCCTCGGCTTCATCTCCGCGGCATCGAAGTGCTTCGCATCCGACACGGCCATGGATGTCACCGAATCAGCGGTCCAGCTCTTCGGTGGCGCGGGCTACACGCGCGACTTCCCGGTCGAGCGCATGATGCGCGACGCCAAGATCACCCAGATCTACGAGGGCACCAACCAGATCCAGCGCGTCGTCATGTCGCGTGCGATCTTGAAGTAGCTTTCGCTCTGCGGCGGCGGCGCACGACATCGGCAACTTCGTCGGCAATCTCGTCGAGGTGGTTGTAGACGTCGTACGCCGCGTACCGCAAGACCAGCCAGCCTTCGAGCAGCAGCCAGTTCTGGCGGCGGCGGTCGTTGCGGAAAACTGCTGCTTCGCTATGGAATTCGCGACCGTCGATCTCGACGACCAGTTTCGAGCGTTCGTCGACGAAGTCGCAGAGGTATGGGCCGACCGATCGGTTGGCCGGCAGTGGGCAGTGTCGAGCCGTGAGTGCACGAGCAAACATTCGTTCAGGCTCCGATGCTGCCCATTGCGCTGCCGTGGTCAATTGACGGCGAACTTCCGGCGCGCCGGTGAGGCCACCATCGAGTTGGCACAGCTCGAGCAGCCGGTTCGCGTCGACCTTGCGGCCCAGCTGTTCGTCGATGAGTCGATCGGCAGCTTCTTTCGGCAGGACCGTCACGCAATCGAAGAGGGCGCGAGCAGGTTCGACGGTCGGCATCGCCCACGACTCGCCGATCAATTCGGGGCGAAGTTGGCGGCGGTAGATGCTGAGCCAGTTGGGCGTAGTGCGTACCTGCACAGGTGGAACCGTTGCCTCGAAGACGGTCGGTTCAGGCAGCATGCCCCACATCCACGCCGCAGTGCGGTGGCTCAGAGTCGCATCCGGAGCCCACAACAAGATCGCGGCGCAACGGCCAAGTGCCGTCGGTGTGCCGAGACTGTAGATCTTCGGCAACAACCGGTGGTAAACGCCTTGGCGCACACGGTTGTCGATCGTGCTGCTCGCGACTCCTTCACGCAGCAGATCCTCGCGCGTGCGGATGCCGAACGGGTTCATGTTGTCAGCGTGCGGCATTGCTTTCGGCCGACCCGGCCTGAAGCCAGCCCCTGTGGATAAGTGGCGCCCTGTGGAAACTGGGCCTGAGCACACATTATTCGTCGCGATCGACGGAATCCCGCCGATTCGACCGAATAATGTAGGCCTAGGCCCATTACGCTGATCGCCGTGCGCACAGTCACCAGTGTTCGTCTGAAATCAGCATCCCGCGGCAGTTGGCAGGCTCGGGTCGTCACACTCGTCGCACTGGCCTGGGCGAAGTTGTGGCGCGCGAAGATCACCTACAACGACGAGTTCGATCTGTTCGTGTGCTCGCAGATGCGTGCCGGATTCGGCCGTGCTGGAACGACACTCGGTGCCGCATACCTGACGAAAGACCACACGCGGACCAAGACGCTGCGGCACGAGGCCGTACACGCGGAGCAGTGGTCGCGCTACGGGTTCACGTTCATGGCGCGCTACCTGTTCGAGGAAGCCCGCAATCCGAAGACGAAAAACAGGTTCGAGATCGAGGCCGGTCTTGCGGACGGCGGCTACGTCAGAGACGTGTAGCTGTCACACGCTCGGATTCGACACGCCGCTCGAGTGCAGCGGGGTCGAGATTGGCTACCTGCACGAGCGATGCGCCCACCGAGAACACCGACACGAATCCTTCGATCAGTTCGGTAGTAGTGGTCCACGCTGTGGTCGAGAGCACACGGTCCGCCGACGTGAAGCCCTGTTCGGTCGCTGAAAGCTTTGCCGCAGCCGCCACTTCGGTGACCGACCAACCGTCGAGTGCGGCACCGGCACCCGCCGGATGGAATTGGTCGCCATGTATTCGAACGGAGGTTGCGTAGTCGGTGACGCCGATCGGTAGATCGGGTACCGGCCGACCGAATGCATCGAGCGAAAGTGCCGCAACCTCGGGGAGGTCCGCAACCTCGTCGAGTCGATCGGGTGTGACGAGTGCGAGCTCGGCGTCGGGGTCCGGCTCGAGCACGACCTCCGTTCCCGCCCACCATGCGCCGAGCAGCACGGCCGCTGTCTGCCAGTGTGCGGGGAGCAGGACGGCGACGCGCGATCCTGCCGCCAAACCGAACTCGTCACGAATCAGGTTGGCGGTTTTCGCCGCCCAGTTCGCGAGGGTGATCGCGGACAGTTCGATTCGCGCGCCGGTTGCGTCGTCGTAGAACGTGACGCGGGGGCCCGCTGGATCGCGATAGAGGATCGGGTCCAGCAGCCTTTCGGTGAGAGTTGTTGCTAATTCACGCATTTGGGTCCGTCCTGACCTGCGTCTATCGGTGGGGCCGGCGGGACCGGCGTTGCGCCGGACTCTTCCGTCGAGTTTGTGGAGGTTGTGCTCGCAGCTGTCGAACCAGCCGATCCCGGACCGGTGTAGTCGCCTGCCAGCACAACACGAATCTTGCCCTTCGCCACCGACGAGTCCTCGTCGACCGTCACGCCGCCGAGCGACTCGGCGACAGCCTTCGCGGCGTCGTCGTCGGGATCGGCGGTCAGGACTCGGGTGCCGTCGACGGGGGTCCCCGTGTTGTTGCCGACCGTCCCGGTCTTGTAGCCGAGTCCGGTCAGTGCCTCGGCGACTTGTGCGGCGAGCCCATCGACGCCGCTGTCGTTGGCGACATCGACGGTGATCGACGACTTGTCGACCGTTGTGGTCGGCGTATCGGACTCGGGCGCGTCCTCCCCGGCAAGGCTTGCGACATAACGTTTTACGGCGGTCGGGTCGACGCGGACGACCGACTCGCCCTCGTCGGTCGTGCCGTTGAGGTCGGTCACCGGAATCGTCTCGAACCGCACTTTGCCGCCTGCGAGATCCTGCAGCTGACTGGCGAATTTGAGGATGTCCCAATCGGAATCGAGAACGACGGATCGGGTGATGGCATCGCTGAGTTCGCCGAGTTTCGCCGGACTGCTCAAAATCTTCGCGCTCAATGCCTTCCGCACGAGTTCGGCCATGAAGACCTGCTGGCGCACGATTCGATCGAGGTCGCCGCGCGGTAGGTCGTGGCGCTGCCGAACGAAGCTCAAAGCATTGGAACCGTCGAGTATTTGGCGTCCGGCCGGGAAATTCGCACCCGACATCCACTCGTCGACCGGTCCGTTGAGGCACACCTCCACGCCGCCGACCGCATTGGTGAGAAGGACGAATCCCAGCAGGCCGACCTCGGCGTAATGGTCGACCGTGACCCCGGTGAGCTGCGCGACCGTTTTGATCAGCGCTTGCCGACCTGCCTTGGTTGACTCTTCGTCGGCGGTCTCGTCGGATTCGCCGTTGTTGACCAGTTCGAGGCGTTTGCCTTCCTTTGTTGCGCCGTACGCGCCGTTGATCTTGGTCATTCCGATGCCCGGCACGTCGACGTAGGAGTCGCGGGGGATCGAGATGGCCGTTGCCGAGCTGCCGTCGTTGGGCACCCGGATCAGCACGATCGTGTCGGTGTTGGACGCGACCTCCTCGCCTGCGCGCAGTGACGCGAGTTCTTCTTCCGACAGCGGGTTGCCGTGCGCGTCTGTGCGGCTGTCCGTGCCGACCATCAGGATGTCTACGGCACCGTCCTTACCGCCGCCGAGTCCGAGGCCGTCGACTGTTGCGAGGTTGGATCGGAGCGAATCGATACTGCGCCAAGCGAATCCGGTCACGATCAACACCAGGACCGAGATTGCGGCGACGATGAGCTGAGCGGGCCGTGCGCGAGGGGTCGGTGTGGACCTCGGTGGCCGAGTACGCGCGGAACGGCTCTCCGCAGGCCGTGCGGAACGGCCCTGCGCGGGCCGCGTGGATCGTCGATGCGCGGCCGCGGCGGGTCTTTCTTGCGCCACTCGAAGACCCTTTCCGTTGCGAAACATTTGCTGCCCGACGTTTCCAGGCTACTTGGCGGAGGTCTCCGACTGGCTGAAGCGGCGGGTCGGGCGTGCCAGACTACGGACATGCAGGCAACGATCGTGACCGGTGCGGGTGGGCAACTCGGTCGGCAGCTACTCCGTAGAGCGGAGTTGCGTGGGGTTTCGCCGGTGGGTCTCGGATCGCGCGAGTTGGACATCACCGATATCGACGCCGTGCGCGGCGCTGTTCGGAATGGCAGCGTGGTGATCAACTGCGCCGGCTACACGGCGGTGGACAACGCGGAGTCGGACGAAGCAGCTGCCGCTCGCATCAACGTCGAGGGACCTCGGATCCTTGCGACGGTCTGTGCGGAGGTGGGTGCGCGGCTGATCCACGTGTCCACCGACTACGTTTTCGCAGGCGACGCCGATCGGCCGTACGAGGTCACCGACGTTCCCGAGCCCGCGACGGCGTACGGCCGAACGAAGCTGGCGGGGGAGCAGGCCGTGCACGCGGTGCTGCCGTCCGCCCAGGTCGTTCGAACTGCGTGGGTCTACACGGGTGCGGGCACCGATTTCGTCGCGACGATGCTGCGGTTGGAACGCGAACGCGACGTCATAGACGTGGTCGACGACCAACTGGGAAGCCCGACCTATTCCGCCGACCTCGCCGATGGGCTGCTGGACCTCGCGGCCGACCCCAGCGCCCCTCCGCTGCTGCACCTGACCAACGCCGGTGCTGCGACTTGGTATGAGCTAGCTCGCACAGTGTTCGCGTCGGTCGGAGCGGATCCGGAGAGGGTGCGGCCGTGCTCGAGCGCCCAATTCGTCCGCCCGGCCCCCCGACCTGCGTATTCGGTGTTGTCCAACAGTGCGTGGACCGAGGCTGGGCTCGCCCCACTGCGGGATTGGCGGGCCGGATTGGCAGCGGCACTCGACGATCTGGCGTCGAAGACGCAGGGACCGGCACATTAGGCTGACCGTCGTGAGTCCGCAGCTGGCCGTCGTAACGGTGACCTATTCCCCCGGCGAGCATCTGGATCGTTTCGTAACTTCACTCGCGTCTTCCCTCGCCGGCGCCACCGATGAGTCAGTAGAGATCATCCTCGCCGACAACGGTTCGACCGACGGTTCACCCGAGCGCGCGGCGCAGACCTACGACAACGTGCGACTCCTCGACACCGGCGCGAACATCGGTTACGGCGGTGCCGTCAACCGGGCTGTCGCGGAGCTGGACCCCTCGATCGAGTTCGTCATCGTCGCCAATCCGGATGTCGAATGGCAGCCGGGCGCTGTCGCGGAGCTTCTCGCGGCCGCGCAGCGCTGGCCACGTGCTGGCGCGCTCGGACCCGTTGTCCGTGAGTTGGACGGCAGTGTCTACCCCTCGGCGCGGTCGGTGCCCGGACTGCTGTCGGGTGCAGGCCATGCGCTGCTCGGGACGGTGTGGCCGTCGAATCCGTGGACGCAGAGCTATCGACAGGAGAACGAAGCGCTCAGTGAACGACCCGTCGGCTGGTTGTCGGGATCGTGCCTGCTGCTGCGGCGTTCGGCATTCGACTCCGTGAACGGCTTCGATTCCCGATACTTCATGTACATGGAGGACGTCGACCTCGGGGATCGGCTGACGAAGGCAGGGTGGCACAACATCTACGTACCGACCGCGGAGGTCGTGCACGCGAAGGGCCATGCGGCAGGACGTCATCCCGAGTTGATGCTGCCTGCACACCACGAAAGCGCCTATCGCTTTCAGGCCGACCGGCATCCCGAGTGGTGGCAGGCGCCACTGCGGCTCGCATTGAAGGCGGGGCTCGCGACCAGATCTCGAATTGCGGTTCGTTCAGCGTTGCGCGACCGCGCTACATCAGAAGACGTACGAGGAAAAGGAAGCAACGACGATGGCAGATAGCTCCGGCACAGATGCCGTGATTCTGGTCGGCGGCCTCGGCACCAGGCTGCGTCCGCTGACCTTGTCTGCACCGAAGCCGATGCTGCCGACGGCGGGACAGCCGTTTCTCGCGCATCTGCTCGCCCGTATCGCCGAAGCCGGCATCACGCATGTGATTCTCGGAACGTCGTTCAAGGCGGAGGTTTTCGAAGAGCATTTCGGTGACGGCTCGGAGTTGGGGCTGGAAATCGAATACGTCACCGAGACCAAGCCGCTCGGTACCGGTGGCGGTATTCGCAACGTGATGCCGAAGCTGCGTGCCGACAACGTGATGGTCTTCAACGGCGACGTCCTTGGCGGTACCGATCTCGGAGCCATCCTCGATACCCACGAGTCGACCAACGCCGATGTCACGCTGCACCTGGTTCGGGTCGGCGATCCGCGCGCGTTCGGTTGTGTGCCGACCGACGACGACGGACGTGTGACGGCATTCCTCGAGAAGACGCAGGACCCGCCGACCGATCAGATCAACGCCGGTTGCTACGTGTTCCGGCGCGAAGTCATCGAGAAGATTCCGTCGGGGCGCCCGGTCTCGGTCGAGCGCGAGGTGTTTCCCGCGCTGCTCACCGAGGGCGCGCGGATCTATGCACACGTCGATTCGTCCTACTGGCGTGACATGGGAACGCCCGACGACTTCATTCAGGGGTCCGCGGACCTGGTTCGTGGCATCGCGCCGTCTCCTGCTCTGCCAGGTCAGCGTGGCGAATCACTCGTTCATCCAGGCGCGGGCATCGCGCCGGGCGCCCTGCTGATCGGCGGCACCGTCGTCGGTCGCGGCGCCGAGGTCGGGGCCGGTGCGCGGCTCGACGGTGCGATCCTGTTCGACGGTGCGAAGGTCGAGGCGGGCGCACGGGTCGTTCGGTCGATCGTCGGGTTCGGTGCCAGGGTCGGTCCGCGCGCACTCGTCCGCGACGCGGTCATCGGTGACGGGGCGAACGTCGGCGCGCGCTGTGAGCTCATTCAGGGTGCGCGGGTCTGGCCTGGCGTCGACATTCCGGACGGCGGCATTCGGTTCTCTACCGACGTCTGACGTTCAGACCGTCGGAAGGCCGCGCTCGCGGGCGAGGTCGACGAGGTGGGCGATGCCGTCCGACCGAGCTGTGTCGGGCAACCTGTCGACCGGCCACCAGCGCAGATCGTCGGACTCGTCGCTCGCGACCGGTACGGCACCTGCGGGCGCACGAATCAGGAATCTGAGGTCGAGGTGTCGGGTCGGCACGCCGAGCGAGCAGGTGATCGGGTGGGTATGGGCCGAGAGCAGTACCGGGTCGATGACAAGTCCAGTCATGCCGGATTCTTCGGTGGCCTCGCGCATCGCCGCGTCGAGAAGCGTGTCGTCCGATTCCTCGCAGTGACCACCGAGTTGGATCCAGCGCCCGACGCGCGGATGCAGTGTCAGCAACACATTGGCACCTGCATCGTCCATGACGACCGCCGAGGCGGTGATATGGCCGGGCACATGCTCGCGAAGACAACCGCGCGGCGCCGAGCCCAGGAAGGCCAGCAGCGTGTGTCGCAGCGACTCGTCCGCCGCTGACGAGGGTTGCCAGGACTCGAGGGTTGCGGTTGCGGTTGCGTGCAGCGACTCCGCGGTCACAGTTCGACCAAACTCGTGCCGGGCGCACCGGGGGAGCGTGGTGTCGAAGGCTCGGTGCCGTACCCGACGGCGATTGCGCCGAGCGGTGCCCAATCGCCGGGAACCGCCAATTCGGCGCGGACGACCTCGGGTGCGAAGATGGTCGACCCGATCCAGCAGCTGCCGATTCCCTTGGTAGCCAACGAAACAAGGAGACCTTGCACGGCCGCGCCGACGGCGACGGTGAACATCGTCTGCTCGGCCGCCTGCCTGCGTTCGTCGGGATAGGAGTGCGCGCCGTCGGGAACGCAGAACGGTACGACGATCTCCGGTGCGTGTAAGAGTATGTCGCCGCGAGCAATTCGACGCTCGATGCGGTCGGCGTCGAGTCCGTCAGCGGTGAGGTCGGCGCGCCAGGCCGACTGCATCGCAGTCAGCAACCGCGTCCTGACCTCCGGTGTGCGAATCCAGACGAAGCGAACCGGGCGCGTGTGATGCGGTGCCGGTGCGGTGAGTGCCTCGGCGATCGCCGCACGCAGCAGGTCGGGCGGAACGGGGTCGGTCGCGAAGGTGCGGACCGAGCGGCGCAGCAGCAGTGCCTCGTTGCGGCCTTGTGCAAGAGCCTCTTCCGTGCCGAGCCAGAAGAGGTCGTCGGGCCCGCGACGCAGCAGGGCGGCGGCGTTGGAGCCGTCGTCCTCGGTCCTCAGCCCGCGCAATACGGCGACCGGTGTCGCACCGAGTTTGCCTTTGACGAGATCGGCGGCCGCGGCGATCTCGTCTGCGATGGCAACCTCTGTCACCTGAAGTTCGTTGCCCTGCCCGTCCTTTGCGCCGGCGTAGGCGTGCAGTACGGCAAGTCCGGACGAGCCGATCGCGGCATCGGTCTGGCCGTTTCGCCAGGCTCGTCCCATCGTGTCGGTGATGACGACGGCGACGTCGACGCCGGTTCGAGTTCTGACGTCGGCTCGCAGCCGAGCCGCGCTGGAATCCGGATCGACTGGTAGCAAAGCAAGTTCGTTGGATTCGACGTTGGAGCCGTCGATCCCGGATGCCGCTTGCACGATACCGAGCCGATTCTCGGTGATGAGGGTTCGTCCTTTTCGCGCGAGAACGCGAACGGCTTCCTGGTCGATGAGTTTGCGCCGCGCAGCGTCACGTTCGTCGGGATCGGTCGGCGATTCGACGATGCGACCCTCGCATTTCGAGACGATTTTGCTCGTCACGACGAGGATGTCACCGTCGACGAGCCAAGGAGCTTGGCGCGCAAGGTGTTCGGCAAGGTCGTCGCCCGGGCGGAATTCGGGGAGACCGCGGATGGGCAGGATGCGGATCTCGTCGGCCGAGCCGTGGTCGCGTTCGATGTCGTTGCCGGGTTCTGCGGTCACAGCGCTATCCCAGCCAAGTCCATTGCCGCGCGGACCATCTCGGCGGTGGTCGGCGGATCCGTCATCAGCAGCGGGACGCTACGGACCTCGACGCCGGGGACGTCGGCCGTGTCCGTCGAATGCACGAGCCAACCGTCGAGAATGCCGGTTGCGCTGCGCGCGCCGTAGTGTCGGCCGATCGCCTCCGCGGACGTTTCGACGCCGATCACGTCGAGGCATTCGTCGGCCATGCCGCGCAACGGCTTTCCGCCGATCACCGGTGACAACCCGACGACCTTCGCCGAGGTGGTGCGTAGCGCGCCTCTGATACCGGGCACCGAGAGGATGGCGCCGACGCTGACGACGGGGTTGGAAGGTGCGACGAACACCACATCGGAATTCTCTATGGCGTCGATCACACCAGGGCCTGGTTTGGCCTGTTCTGCCCCGACGTTGACGAAACCGTGGGTCTCGACCTTCGCGCGATACCGCACCCACCACTCCTGAAAATGGATCGCGCGCCGATTGTCGCCATCGTCGGGATCGGTGACGACCACGTGGGTTTCGTTGCGTTCGTCGGTTGCGGGCAGGAGTGCGACGCCGGGCTGCCACCGGTCGCACAACGCCTCGGTGACGGCGGAGAGGGGGTAGCCGGCACGCAGCATCTGGCTGCGGATCAAATGCGTTGCAAGATCGCGGTCGCCGAGTCCGAACCAATCGGGAACGGCCTTGTACGCCGCCAATTCCTCTTTGGCATGCCAGGTTTCGCCGGTTCGTCCCCAGCCACGTTCGGTGTCGATGCCGCCGCCGAGGGTGTACATGCAGGTGTCGAGATCGGGGCAGATGCGCATGCCGTGCATCCACACGTCGTCACCGACGTTCACTATCGCTGTGATCGCACCGGCGTCGCCGAGCAGGGCGCGGACGCCTTGCAAGAAACGGGCACCACCGACGCCGCCGACCAGGACGCTGACGCGGATGGGGCCGGTTGTTTTCGTTTCCTCCGTCACGTCTGCAAAGCCTATGCGGCAGTCGTCGTGGCGTCGGACGCAGGGATCATCAGAAACCTCGAAACCGACAGATAGTAATGGAATTTCGCCGATAGCTTGACCATGACGGCGCGCGGCGTGTCTAATCACAAGTATGTCATTCAGCGCCTATGCAGCCGAAAGGCTTGTACCGCGCGAACATTCGAACAAACGTTCCAATAGGGGTGGCTGCAACAACCGGAACGTGGTTTCTGTCAGCAACGCTGTGGCTAATTACAACCTTGTGGTTAACTGCAATAGGGCGGGGAAACCAACGAATCACACTTCCATCGGAGCCGATCTGGCGTCGATGGTGTCAATTATTCTGCGCTATTACAGGTGAGGAGGCGAAGCGATGGCCAACCAGCTGGGAGAGTTCGACACTCCCTTCAGCAACGACGGCGACGCACCGCAAACCGATTCCGAAGCGGGCGCAGCACTTAGCGTCTGCGACGACGGCGGTTACGAGGTGGAGCAGGGCAGGCCCCAGCTCAGCCTCGTCGTCGACGGATTCGAAGAGTTGTACGACGCTGCCGAAGACGATCAGTGGCAGGAGCGCGCCCTCTGCGCGCAGACCGACCCCGAGGCGTTCTTCCCGGAAAAGGGTGGTTCGACTCGAGAGGCCAAGCGAATTTGCCTGGGTTGCGAAGTACGGGACGAGTGCCTGGACTACGCGTTGGCCCACGACGAACGCTTCGGCATCTGGGGCGGTCTGTCGGAGCGGGAGCGCCGACGCCTCAAACGCGGTATCGGTTAACCCGGTACCCGCTAGGAGCGGTCTGCAGGACGTGTGTCGCCGGAATTCGTTCGGGCGACACACCAGGGCGACTCACTCCGGTTCGGTGAGTCCTGGGTCGATGATGTCCGGCTCGACACCCAGGTAGGTCGCAACCTGCTGTACGAGAATGTCGTGCAGCAGGTCGACGAGATTTTCCGGATGTTTGGCGCGCAACTCCAGTGGCCTGCGAAACAGCACGACACGCGCCCTGGTTGCACTTCCTCGCCTGTCCACTCCGGCGGGAATCAAGCGAGACAACGGAACCGGTCCATCGGCGACAACTTCGTCCGGCCAGGTCACCGACTCCATATCGAGCGGGCGAATCTTGGGGACGTCGTCGACCGCGATGTCGAGTTTGGTCAGTCGTTCGTGCCAACGGGCATCGACCGGCGCGAAAGCCTCCAACACCAACATGTCGAATTTCTCACCGCGGGTTCGCCACGCGGGAACCGTATTGGGAAGCACGGGACCACGCACACCGCGACCCCGTCGAGTGACGGACCGCGATGTCGTCGGTCGTCGTCGGATGCGCCCGCGTGCCATAACCGTGACACTACGGCCCTTGTTCACCGGTGTGTCCTGGCAGGGCAGCGGTCGGTCGGCGGCTAGTCTCACTAACTGTGAGAGCACTTCGTCGATGCTGCAGGCCTGGGTGTAAACACCCCGCCGTTGCGACGTTGACATACGTCTATTCCGACTCCACCGCAGTGGTCGGCCCGTTGGCGACGGTTGCCGAACCGCACTCATGGGATCTGTGCGAGATCCACGCGTCGCGGACCAGCGCCCCGAAGGGCTGGGAGATGGTTCGCCACGAGGGCGGCTACTCGACGTCGACCCCCGACGAAGACGATCTCGTCGCACTTGCCGAAGCCGTGCGCGAAGCGGGACTACCACGCCATCTCGGCTCCGGCGAACATCTGCTGCGTGGCCGCACCGAGTTCACGTCCATCGATCCCCCCACGTCGGCGCCGCCGCCGACCGCGCGTACAGGACGACGCGGACATCTTCGCGTTCTGCCCGACCCGAACTGAGCATCCTCCTCTGCTACTAGGCTGTCGGCGGCGACAATTGCGTCGCCGCGCTCGACCATCAGTCCATCGACAGCAGGAGCCTCATCCAGTGGCACGTTCCGCCGAATCCGTGAACGCCGTGATCAAGGCCTACGACGTCCGTGGCGTCATCGGTGAACAGATCGACGCCGATTTCGTCCGTGACGTCGGCGCGGCGTTCGCGCGCCTGATTCGCTCGGTCGCCACGCGCGTCGTGATCGGGGGAGATATGCGTGAATCCTCGCCCGAACTGGCGGCAGCATTTGCGGCCGGAGTCGAAGCACAGGGCGTAGATGTCGTCCACATCGGACTTGCATCGACCGATCAGCTGTACTTCGCATCCGGGCACCTCGACTGCCCCGGTGCCATGTTCACTGCGAGCCACAACCCCGCGAAGTACAACGGCATCAAGTTGTGTCGAGCCGGCGCGAAACCGGTCGGCCAGGCGACCGGTCTGGCCACCATCGCGCAGGAAGTCATCGACGGCGTGCCGTCCTACGACGGTCCGGCGGGATCGAGTACACAGCAAGATGTGCTCGAGGATTACGCGCAGTTCTTGCGCAAGCTCGTCGATCTGAGCGCGCTGCGGCCGTTGACGGTTGCGGTCGACGCAGGCAACGGAATGGGGGGTCACACGGTTCCGTCCGTCCTCGGGCCGCTGCCGCTGACGATCGAACCGCTGTTCTTCGAACTCGACGGCAATTTCCCGAATCACGAAGCCAATCCACTCGATCCGAAGAATCTCGTCGACCTCCAATCCCACGTTCGCGACACCGGCGCCGACATCGGACTTGCCTTCGACGGTGACGCCGACAGGTGCTTCGTCGTCGACGAGCGTGGCGAACCGGTGTCGCCGTCCGCGGTCACCGCTCTCGTCGCCGCGCGTGAGCTCGCGAAAGAGCCGGGCGCAACGATCATCCACAACCTCATCACCTCGCGTGCAGTGCCTGAGCTCGTGACGAAACTCGGCGGCAAGCCGGTGCGCACCCGCGTCGGGCACTCGTTCATCAAGCAGCAGATGGCCGACACCGGCGCAATTTTCGGTGGCGAGCACTCCGCGCACTACTACTTCCGTGACTTCTGGTGCGCCGACTCGGGCATGCTTGCCGCGCTGCACGTCCTTGCCGCACTCGGTGAGCAGGATCGGCCGCTGTCGGAACTGATGGCCGCCTACGAAACGTATTCGGCGTCCGGTGAGATCAATTCGACGGTTGCCGACGCTGCCGACCGCACCCGCGCGGTGGTCGCCGCATTCACCGACCGGACCGCGTCGGTGGACGAACTCGACGGCGTCACGGTGTCGCTGCAGGACGGTTCGTGGTTCAACCTGCGGGCGTCGAATACCGAACCGCTCCTTCGTCTCAACGTCGAAGCCGCGTCTGCAGGCGAAGTAGACGCACTCGTGACCGAGATACTGACCATCGTGCGCGCGTAGCTGGAATAGTGGTTCGAAGCAACTCTTTCGAGAACAAATCGACGTCGTCGTCTGCCCGTGAAAGGACGGTGTGCAACCTCCTATGACCGCTCCCTCGCCGGTCTTCGATCTCGACGACGTCGATTCCCTCCTTGCGGCCGACGTCGGCGGCGCACTGCGGTCGGCCGCGCTCGGTGGCGCGCAGGTTCGTGCGACTGCCGCCGCGGTGAGCGAAGATTCGCTGATTCGGTTGACGGACCTCCGACCTCGGAGCGTTCTCTTCGTCACCGGCGCGGGTCGGGCGGCACGTGCCGCGGGCCTTGTCGTGGCTGCGCTCGGTGGCAGTGCGGGCCTGCCGGTCCTACACGTCGACGAGACGCCACCGTGGGTCGGTCCACTCGACGTCGTTCTCGTCGCCGGTGACGATGCGGGCGATCCCAGGCTCGTCGAATCCGTGGACAAGGCATTGCGGCGTGGCGCCGAAGTTGTGATCGTCGCACCCGACGAGGGGCCGTTGCGTGCGGCAGGCGCGGGGCGAGCCTCGACGTTGCCACCGCGTGTTCCCGTCCTCGAACACAACACCCTCCTCCGCTACATCGCCGCGGGCATCGCGGTGCTCGCGATCGTCGACAAGGCGCGGTCGGCACCGTTTCTGCCGGACCTCGCCGGCCTTGCCGACCTTCTCGATGCCGAAGCGGCGCACGATCATCCGAGCAACGAGGTTTTCCACAATCCGGCGAAAGCGCTTGCCTCTCGGATGCGCAACTGTGAGATCGTGCTCGCGGGCGACGACGCCGCGCCTGCCGAATTGGCACGCCACGCCTCCGAGGTACTGCTGCGCTGCGCGGGAACGATAGCGGCGGCGGGCGATCTCTCCGACGTCGTCGGCGCGGCCGCGATGCTCGCGCAGGGTGATTCGGGTGGGAGCTCGGATTTCGACCCGTTCTTTCACGACGAGCAGCTCGACGGTCCGCCGCCGCGTAATCGGGTGCGGGTGTTCGTCGTCAGCACCGAGCCGGAACGGCGGCTCGCCGAACGTCGGATCGCCGTCTTCGCCGATGCTCAACTCGTCGCCGTCGATCCTGAAGAAGCTGCGCGCGCCGATGAGGGAGTGCCGCCGCCGACGCGGTCGGGCAGGGAGCTGGAACAGCTTGCGATACTGGCTGTTCGGCTGGAAATGGCAGCCGCGTACGTGCAGCTGATGTCCGGCGCGGCACGCAGTTTCGGCGGAGGTCACTAGTGCACTTGTTGCGAGGTGCGCTGCGCAACTACGCGTGGGGATCGCGAACCGCACTCGCCGAACTGTGCGGTAGACCGGTGCCGTCGGTCCACCCCGAGGCCGAGATGTGGTTCGGGGCTCACCCCGCCGACCCGGCGCGACTGCTGATCGGCGACGACGCGGTGTCACTGCTCGACGCCGTCGCAGCCGACCCCGTTCGCGAACTCGGCTCCGCCGTCGCACCACGGTTCGGCAACAGGCTGCCTTTTCTGCTGAAATTGCTTGCGGCCGAGGAGCCCTTGTCGCTGCAGGCCCATCCGAGTGCGATCCAAGCGCGGGATGGCTTTGCGCGGGAGAACCGCGCTCGTGTGCCGATCGATGCTCCTACGCGCAACTATCGCGACGACTGCCCGAAGCCGGAACTGGTCGTAGCGCTGGACAGGTTCGAGGCGCTCGCCGGTTTCCGCGACCCGCACGCAACCATCGCTCTGTTCGCCGCGCTCGAGGTGCCCGCCTTGGCGAAATACAGCGCTCTGCTTGCAGGGCAACCTGATTCGTCCGGATTACGGGCCCTGTTCACCACCTGGATCACCCTGCCCGAGCGGGCGTTGGCGACTTTGCTTCCCGAAGTGCTCGACGGCTGTGTGGCCTATCTGTCGGCGAGTCACGGTAAGGGGCAGTTCGGCAAAGAGGTCCGCACCGCGATAGAGCTTGCCGACACCTACCCCGGCGATGCAGGTGTGTTGTGTTCGCTGCTGCTCAATCGAATCACTCTTCAGCCGGGCGAAGGTCTCTACCTCGACGCCGGAAATCTGCATGCGTACCTGCGCGGTGTCGCGGTCGAGATCATGGCGAACTCCGACAACGTGTTGCGCGGTGGTTTGACGCCGAAACACGTCGATGTCCCGGAACTGCTGCGGGTACTCGACTTCGAGCCGGTCGAGGTGCCGATCCTGCATCCAGGCGGCGAGCGCGGGGCTCGTCGGTATCCGACGCCTGCCGCTGAATTCGCGCTGTCGAGAATCGATCTCGACGCGACGAACCCGACGGCCGACGTCGCTGTCGATGGACCGAACATCCTGCTGTGCACCAAGGGTTCGGTGCAGTTGCGTAGCGGCGACGCAGTTCTGGAGCTTCGGCGCGGCGCTGCCGCATGGGTGTCGGCGGCAGATGCGCACGTTTCGGTCACGACGTCGGAGGGAAATGCGCAGATGTTCTGCGCATCCGTCGGTCGAGCAGGCTAGCGTGATGCTCGCGCTGCTCGACCGAAATGTCTGTGTAGCCGTTAGGCCCGAGTAGTCCGAGCCCGATCGACCAGCAGGAGGAGCGATATGTCCGCAGGCGGTAGCAAAAAGGCGATCGTCGCGGCATTGATTGCGAACGCGGGAATCGCGGTGGCCAAGTTCGTCGGCTGGGCGATCACGGGTTCGTCGTCGATGCTTGCCGAGGCCGTGCACTCCGTTGCGGACACGTCCAATCAGGGTCTGCTGCTACTCGGTCAGAAACGGGCGGAGCGTGAGGCAACCACGTTGCACCCGTTCGGCTACGGCCGTAGCCGATACTTCTACTCCTTCGTTGTCGCGCTCGTGTTGTTCACCCTCGGTTCGATGTTCGCGATCTACGAGGGCATTCACAAGATTCAGCATCCGGAGGAGCTCACCAGCCCAGCTGTGGCGATCGGCATCCTCGTGATCGCTATCGGCCTCGAGACGTACAGCTTCATGACGGCCTACAAGGAGTCCAAGCCACTCAAGGGCAATGCGACCTGGTGGCAGTTCATCAGAAATTCGCGCAGCCCGGAACTGCCGGTGGTGCTGCTGGAAGACACCGGAGCGCTCGTCGGTCTGTTCCTCGCATTGTTCGGTGTCAGCTTGACCGTCATCACCGACGAGCCTGTCTGGGATGGTGTCGGCACCCTCGCGATCGGTCTACTGCTCGGCGTCATCGCGGTGATCCTGATCATCGAGATGCACAGTCTCCTGATCGGAGAAGGTGCGACAGCCGACGAGGAGAAGCGCATTCTCGCGGGTCTCGCCGACGGCGAGGGGATCGAGCGCGTCATCCACCTCAAGACCCAGTACCTCGGTCCCGAAGAGATGTTGGTTGCAGCGAAGCTCGCCTTCGTACCCGGTCTCGACATCGCCGCCGTTGCGGCGGCGATCGACGCCGCCGAGGCCAGGGTGCGCAGCGAAGTCCCCTCGGTTCGGGCGATGTACCTCGAACCCGACCTCTATCGCACCGCGAAATAACTTCGGTTCCCACTTTCGTTCTGCGCAAGCGCCCTTGGCCATAGGCTCGGGGTTCAACACCGAGCAAGGAGGCCCGCTGTGGCGATCGACGACTCCGAAAAGTCTCCGTCGAGGCATTCGCTGTTCCGGACGAAGTCGGTCGAGCAGTCGATCGCCGACACCGACGAGCCCGATTCGAAGCTCCGAAAAGACTTGACCGCTTGGGATCTCACGGTGTTCGGCGTCGCTGTCGTCATCGGTGCCGGAATCTTCACGCTCACCGCGCGGACCGCAGGCAACGTCGCGGGACCATCCGTATCGCTCGCGTTCGTACTCGCATCGATCGCCTGTGCGCTCGCCGCGCTGTGTTACGCGGAGTTCGCGTCGACGGTGCCGGTGGCGGGCAGCGCGTACACGTTCTCCTATGCCACCTTCGGTGAGTTCGTCGCCTGGATCATCGGGTGGGACCTGATGTTGGAGTTCGCGCTCGCGGCATCGGTGGTCGCCAAGGGCTGGTCACTGTATCTGGGCGAAGTGCTCGGGACGGCCGCGCCCTCGATGCACATCGGTAGCCTCGAGTTCGACTGGGGCGCGGTGCTGATCCTGCTGGTACTCACGGGCCTGCTCGCAACGGGAACCAAGTTGTCTTCCCGGGTTTCGGCCGTTATAACGGCAATCAAGATCGTCGTGGTCTTGCTCGTCATCGTGGTCGGCATCGGCTACATCAAGACGGAGAACTACTCGCCCTACATCCCGCCGTCGCAAGGCGGTTCCGGGAAGGAAGGCATCCACCAGTCCCTGTTCTCCTACCTGACAGGTGCGGGCGACAGCACGTTCGGCCCGTACGGTCTGCTTGCGGCCGCAAGCCTGGTGTTCTTTGCGTTCATCGGCTTCGACATCGTCGCAACCACTGCCGAGGAGACGAAGGATCCACAGCGCGCACTCCCGCGCGGAATTCTCGGCTCACTTGCGATCGTCACCGTGCTCTATGTCGCCGTCACTCTCGTGTTGACCGGGATGGTGCCCTACACCGAGCTTGCCGGTGAGAAATCGACCCTTGCTACGGCTTTCTCCCTCAACGGCGTCGAGTGGGCTAGCAATGTGATTTCGTTCGGTGCGCTCGCCGGACTCACCACAGTCGTCATGGTCCTGCTCCTCGGCCAAACGCGAGTGTTGTTCGCGATGTCGAGGGACGGGTTGATGCCGCGCGCGCTTGCGCACACGGGCAAGCGTGGAACGCCGGTACGAATCACGGTCATCGTCGGCCTCGTCTGTGCCGTTCTTGCAGGGCTGGTGCCGATCGGAAAGCTCGAAGAGATGGTCAACATCGGCACCCTGTTCGCTTTCGTGCTCGTGTCGATCGGCGTCCTGGTGCTGCGACGGACCCGGCCGGATCTGTCTCGCGGGTTCAAAGTTCCGCTGGTGCCGTTCGTGCCGATCCTCGCGGTCCTTGCATGCCTGTGGTTGATGCTGAACCTGAGCGTCGAGACGTGGTTTCGGTTCATCTTGTGGATGGTGCTCGGGGTCGCCGTCTACTTCCTGTACGGATACCGGCATTCGATGGTGCGACAACGGCATGGCGAGAAGTAGGTCTTTACAAAATCAGCAGTTTGTCTAGACAGGGGACAGCGCAACCTCTATTGTCAACGGTAGAAGTGTTCGACTTCACAACTGCGAGAACACGCCCGCTTGACTAGGAGACATCGATGTCTACGCATGTAGATCCGGCAACCGCCGACGCGCCCGCCACCGATTGGCGCGATACCAAGCGATACATGTGGCTGTGGGGCCTCTTCGCCCCAGCCGGACTTTTCATCATCGGCTTACCGCTGATCATCGGACTGAATGCACTCGGCTGGCACGAGGTTGCACAGCTTCCGGTCTGGCTCGGCCCGATCCTCGTCTATGTCGTCATTCCGATTGCGGACATCTTCTTCGGACCCGACGGCAACAACCCGCCGGACGAAGTGATGGAGTACCTGGAGAACGACAGGTACTACCGCTACCTCACCTACCTGTACCTGCCGTTCCAGTACGCATCGCTGATCTTCGGCAGCTACCTGATCATGTCGGACAACCTCAGCTGGCTCGGCTTCGAAGGCCATGGTCTGCATGTTGCCAACAAGATCGGTCTCGCCATCACCATCGGCATGATTGCCGGCGTCGGGATCAACACCGCGCACGAACTCGGCCACAAGAAGGTCGACATGGAGCGCTGGCTCGCCCGTATCGCCCTTGCCCCGTCCTTCTACGGGCACTTCTACATCGAGCACAACCGTGGCCACCACGTCCGCGTCGCAACCCCGGAGGATCCGGCAAGCTCGCGTTTCGGCGAAAGCTTCTGGGCCTTCTGGCCGCGCACAGTGTCGGGCAGTTTCAAGTCCGGCTGGAAGCTCGAGAAGACTCGTCTCGCCCGCCTGGACAAGAGCCCGTGGAGCCTGCAGAACGAAGTCCTCACGTCGTGGCTGATGTCGGTCGTGCTGTTCGCGGCGCTCACCGCAATCTTCGGTATCGGACTGCTGCCCTACCTGATTCTGTCGGCGATCATCGGGTTCAGCCTGCTGGAGTCGGTCAACTACCTCGAGCACTACGGACTGGTCCGGCAGAAGACCGCGAGTGGTCGCTACGAGCGTCCGGCTCCCGAGCACAGCTGGAACAGCGACCACATCGTCACCAACATCTTCCTGTACCACCTGCAGCGCCACAGCGACCATCACGCCTACCCGACCCGTCGCTACCAGACGCTGCGCAGCTGGGACGGTGCACCGAACCTGCCGAGCGGCTACGCGAGCCTGATTCTGCTTGCCTACTTCCCGCCGCTGTGGCGCAAGGTCATGGATCCTCGCGTCCTTGCGCACTACGACGGCGACATCACCCGCGCGAACATCCACCCGCCGAAGCGCGAAAAGATTCTGGCTCGCTACGGGGTGGTCGAGGATTCGCAGGCGGCCGACAAATGAGCGCCTACAAGTGTCCCGTCTGTGACTACGTCTACGACGAAGCCAAAGGCGTTCCGCGGGAGGGCTTTCCGGCGGGCACCTCGTGGGATTCGATTCCGGACGACTGGTTTTGCCCCGATTGCGGCGTGCGTGACAAGGTCGACTTCGAGCCGGTCGGCGTAAGCCAGCCGAGCAACTCGTAGGAAAGGTTCTCGTTGTGAACGACTACAAGCTCTACCAGTGCGTCCAGTGCGGTTTCGAGTACGACGAGGCGGTTGGTTGGCCCGACGACGGTATCGAACCGGGTACCCGCTGGGACGACATCCCGGACGATTGGAGCTGCCCTGACTGTGGTGCGGCAAAGTCCGACTTCTTCATGGTCGAAATCGAACGCTCTTGACACGAGTCGGGTGATGTCAGTGCCCCCGCGATCCACGCCTGCGACGATGTTGCGGGCGTGGATCGTTTTCTATCCGGGGTCGTCCGGGCACGGTGTCGTTGGTGGACCTGCTGTGCGATCGAGTCGACGATGCGGTCTGGGCGAACTTCGACGATCCCCGGAGATCGCACGTGACGTGCCTGCAGATCTCGCAATGTTGTTCCTACCCTTCGTCGAAGCTCATCGAGCCGAACTGGTGTAGACCAGCGGGGTGAGTTGACTACGAGAACTGCCCATGAAACCGTCGCGGCATGTCGAACAGCGTGTCGAGAGTGCCCTATCAGGAAGCAGCGCGCTCGCTGCTGCGTGATTCGGTCCTCGATTCGATGCGCGAGCTGCTCGGCGAACGCGACTGGAACAAGATCACCCTGTCCGATATCTCGAAGCGCGCAGGGGTCAGCAGGCAGACGCTCTACAACGAGTTCAATTCTCGGCTCGGGTTGACGCAGGCCTACGCGTTGCGACTCGCGGATCAGTTCGTCGATCACGTCGAGGGCGCCATCCGGTCCAACGAAGGTAATGTCCGCGCGGCCATCGCCGAGGGCCTGCAGGGCTTCTTCATGGACAGCGCATCCGAACCGCTGATCCTGTCGTTGCTCTCCGGTGACGTGAAGCCCGACCTGTTGCGGCTCATCACCCTCGATGCCGGTCCGCTGATTGTGCACGCCCGGACCCGGCTGGCCGACACGTTCCAGAACAGCTGGATCGACACCTCCCGCGCCAACGGCGAACGGCTGGCGACCGCGCTCGTGCGACTTGCGCTGAGCTACATCGGAATACCGCCGGAATCGTTCGTCGACGTGGCAGCCGACCTCGCCGCACTGTTCGGTCCCTACGTCGACGAGGTCAGCGCAGCAGGCTGAGCGGCGCAGCACTGTTTACCCGGGTGCGCTCCCCGCCTCCGCTGCTTCTGCCGCTAGCCTTGCCAAGTACCGCCCTACCAGGAGAGGCAGATGACGACTTCAGTGGAAGCAACAACCCTGCAAGCCGACAGCCGCAACGGCATCGACTACAAGGTGGCCGATATCGGTCTGGCCGAGTTCGGCCGCAAAGAGATTCGGCTCGCCGAGCACGAAATGCCCGGCTTGATGGCGCTGCGCCGCGAATACGCCGAGGTGGCACCGCTGAAGGGCGCGCGGATCTCCGGATCGCTGCACATGACGATTCAGACCGCGGTCCTCATCGAAACGCTGGTCTCGCTCGGTGCCGAAGTTCGCTGGGCATCGTGCAACATCTTCTCGACCCAGGATCACGCGGCAGCTGCCGTCGTCGTCGGTCCGACAGGCACCGAGGAAGCCCCCGCGGGTACGCCCGTCTTCGCCTGGAAGGGCGAATCGCTCGAAGAGTACTGGTGGGCCGCCGAGCAGATGCTGACGTGGCCGGGTGAACCCGCCAACATGATCCTCGACGACGGTGGCGACGCCACGATGCTCGTCCTGCGCGGGGCACAGTTCGAGAAGGCAGGTGTCGTGCCGCCGAACGAGGACGATCATTCGGCCGAGTACAAGGTGTTCCTCAACTTGATCCGCAACCGTTTCGAAACGGACAAGGGCAAGTGGACCGCGATCGCCGAAAGCGTTCAGGGTGTCACCGAAGAAACGACGACGGGCGTACTGCGGCTGTACCAGTTCGCCGCGTCCGGTGAACTCGTGTTCCCGGCGATCAACGTCAACGACTCCGTCACCAAGAGCAAGTTCGACAACAAGTACGGCACTCGGCACTCGCTGATCGACGGCATCAACCGTGGCACCGACGTTCTCATCGGTGGCAAGAAGGTGCTCGTCTGCGGTTACGGAGACGTCGGCAAGGGTTGTGCGGAATCGCTTGCGGGCCAGGGCGCACGCGTGCAGGTCACCGAGGTCGACCCCATCAACGCGCTACAGGCATTGATGGACGGCTACGACGTCGTCACGGTCGAGCAGGCCATCGGCAACGCCGACATCATCATCACCTCGACCGGTAACCAGGGCATCATCACCTTCGACCACATGAAGCAGATGAAGCACCAGGCGATCCTCGGCAACATCGGTCACTTCGACGACGAGATCGACATGGCAGGCCTCGAGCGCTCGCCCGACGTTACGCGGCTCAACATCAAGCCGCAGGTCGACCAGTGGACCTTCGCAGACGGCCATTCGATCATCGTGCTGTCCGAGGGCCGCCTGCTCAACCTGGGCAACGCCACCGGGCACCCGTCCTTCGTGATGAGCAACAGCTTCTCCAACCAGGTGATCGCGCAGATCGAACTGTGGACGAAGCCGGAGGAGTACGACAACGAGGTGTACCGCCTGCCCAAGGTGCTCGACGAGAAGGTCGCGCGCATTCACGTCGAGGCACTCGGTGGCACGCTCACCAAGCTGACCAAGGAGCAGGCCGAGTACATCGGTGTCGACGTCGAAGGTCCGTACAAGCCCGAGCACTACCGCTACTAGTTGCCCGAGCACTACCGCTACTAGTTGACGGGGCAGACCTTCCATCTGCCGTTCTCCCTTGTCAGGTTCTCGACGTCGGTCGACGTACCGTCGTCGGCGCCGAGACCTGAGATCGTGGTGGTGACATCCGCTGTCGCCGTGGGTCCGTCGATCTCGATGTTCTCGATGCCGTCGACGGTGATCTCGTAGGTGTCGGCGTCGGGTTCGTCGACGAAGTCGCCGTTGTCGATCTGCTCTTGGTAGCGCGTGCGTGCGTCGGTGCAGAACGACGTGATCGACGCAGCGAATCCGTCGTCGTCGACTTTTTGGTAGGCGGCGCGGATCGAGGCCTCGATCTGCTCGGCGTCCGTCGCGGCCTCGGTTGTCGGCGTTCCGCCGCCGGAATCGTTGTCGTTCGCGATGACGGCACCGACGATCCCGACGCCGACAAGTAGAGCGAGGACGGCAACCACCGCCGCGATGATGCGGCCGTTGCCACGTCCCTGCGCCGGCCGACTCGGGCCGTTCGGCCCGGTCGGACCCGGCGGTCCGACGAACGGTCGCGGCGGGACATTGTGGGGCGGGACATTGTGGGGCGGGACATTGTGGGGCACCGAATGGTGTGGCGACGAGAGTGGTTGCTGCGGTTGCACATACGTCGGCGCGGAGTTGGGGCGCCGCTGCGGCGCAACCGCGGTGGGTGGTGGCGTCGGCGGCGGGGTCGAGATGCGGTGCTGCGAATTCGAATCGGACGGGACCTGCCGGATCACGGTCGGCGCGGTTCTGCCGGACAACGCTGCCGCGGCCGCAGCACCCAGTTCGCGACACGACTGGAAACGGTCGGCGGGGTCCTTCGCCATCGCCCGAGCAATCACGGCGTCGAACGCCGGCGGCATGGCTCGGTTGTACTCGGACGGATGGGGAGCAGGCGCCGTGACGTGCGCGTGCATCATCGCGACCGGATTCGCGCGAACGAAAGGCACAGAGCCGGTGAGCATTTCGAACAACGTGCAGCCGAGCGCATAGACGTCGATCCGATGATCGATCGACCTGCCCTCGATCAGTTCGGGTGCTGCGTAGGCGATCGTCGCGAGAAATGAACCGGTCGAGGTCAACGCCGTCGTGTCGTCGAGGGACCGCGCGATACCGAAATCGGTCACGAACACCTTGTCGGTGTCCTCGTCGGTCGAAATCAGCAGGTTCGCAGGTTTGACGTCGCGGTGCAGCAGGCCGTTGCGGTGGGCGAAGTCGAGCCCCTTCGCCGCCTCGGCTGCGATGTGAACCGACCTGGCGAAAGGCAACGCCGACGGACCCTGTTCGATCAGTTGCGAGGCATCGACGCCGTCCACGAACTGCATGGAGATCCACAGCCGATCGCCTTCGAGCCCGCGGTCGTGAATCGAGACGATGTTCTGGTGATCGAGCCGCGAGGTCAGTTCGGCTTCACGCTCGAACCGGGCGCGGAAGCTCTTGTCTGCCCCGAGCCCGGCGTCGAGGATCTTGAGTGCGTCCCGCCGTGGTAGCCGCGGGTGCTTGGCCAGATAGACCGCGCCCATTCCGCCTGTGCCAAGGCGCCGTTCGATCCGGTAACCGGCAAACGTCGATCCCGGCTCGAGGGCCACCATCCACCTCCATGTCGCATTCTGCTCGTACTTTCAGCATTCCGTGAGCAGATTCGATGTGTTAACAGCTCCGGCCGACATCACTTGTTCGGGTCGTCGCAGACCTTCCACTTGCCGCCCTCTTTGGCGAGGTACTCCTCTGTCATGTCGTCGAGGCCGGCGTCGCTCTGACCGTCGAAGGTGACGGTTCCGGTTACGTCGGCGGTCGCGAGATCTCCGTCGATCCGAATGTTCTCGACCTTCTGGATGTCGAATTCCGCAGTGTCCAATTGCTTTTCGGTGTCGGCGTCGACTTCTTTCTCCGGGTCGTTGCGTGCCGCCGTGCAGGCGAGTTTCACGGCAGCGTTGTAACCCTTGCTCTCCCACGTGCTGTAGAAGGTCTTGATCGCCGACTCGATCTGTTCTTCGTCGCTTCCGGTCGTGTCGCCGGTGGCCGAGCTGTCGCTGTCGTCGCCGGTGAGGAGCACGATGCCGATGACGGTGCCGATGACGAGCACGGCGGCGACGATCAGGCCGACGATCAGGCCGGTCTTGCTCTTGCGGGCAGGTGGTGGAAAGCCCTGCTGGCCGTATCCCGGCTGCTGACCCCACGCTTGGGGACCCGGTTGCGGTTGCCCCCACGCTTGCGGGCCCGGCTGCGGTTGCCCCCACGCCTGCGGACCCGGCTGCTGACCCCACTGTTGCTGTGGATTGCCCGGCTGGTTGTACGGCTGTCCATCGCCCGGGCCGTTCGGTGGGTAGGTCACAGGTGTCCTTTACATTCGAGAGAGCTTTTCTTGGTCAGCAGTATGACAACTGCCCGGCCGTTTCGCGCAGCAGGCTCGGGTCGCGACCAGTGCAGCAGTCCAGTTGTCCGTCGATCGCGTATCGTCTCGCGAACAGACGTATCGACCTCCGGGGGAGTTGTGACGTATCCACCAAACGGCCCAGGTCAGGGGCCGTACAACCAAGGTCCGGGACAGTTCGGGCCCGGACCGTACGGACCGAGCGGGCCTGGACAGTTCGGCCAGGTGCCAGGGCAGCAGTGGGGCGGGCAACCGGGGCCGCAGGGCCCGGGTCAGGCGTATTTCGGGCAGGGCGCTGCACCGCCGCCACGGAAACGCACCGGCCTCGTCGTCGGCGGAATTCTTGCCGCAGTCGTGCTGATCGGCGCAATTGTTGCCGCCCTGGTGATCTTCACCGGCGGTGACGACAGCGAGGGCGGTGGCGGCACGACGACCACGAGCGCCAAGAGCGACGAGGAGCAGATCGAGGAAGTCCTCACAGCAGTGCTGGAGGCGCCACGCGACGCCGAGTTGAACAAACTGTGCCGCGACCTCAAACGCGAGATCGAGGACGAGCTCGAAGAATCGACGCGGTCGAGCGAACCGGACCCCGACGTGCAGGTCACCGGCGTCACCAATATCGAGATCGACGGCAACGACGCGACCGCCGATGTGATGGCAACCGTGAAGGGCGACGAAGAGGAACAGAACTTTTCGCTGAAGAAGGAAGGCGGCAAGTGGAAGTTCTGCGGCTGATCGCCCGGTCGCGGATCGCGCAACCTATACGATTCGACACGTGCCCATGCTGATCACGATCGAGGGCGTCGACGGTGCTGGTAAACACACTTTGGCGCGTGGGCTCTGCGATGCCTGGACGGACTCGGGACTCGAAGTCCTCTCCATGGGTTTTCCGCGGTACGGAGAGTCGATGCACGCCGACCTCGCGGCCGAAGCGCTGCAGGGCGAGCACGGGGATCTCGCGAGCAGCGTGTACGGCATGGCCGCGATGTTCGCCCTGGATCGCCACGATGCCGCGCGGGATCTACGCCGACTGATCAACCGCACCGACATCGTGCTGCTCGACCGATACGCCGCGTCGAACGCCGCGTACAGTGCCGCTCGTTTGCACGAGTCAGCGCAGGGCAAGGTGGTGGCGTGGGTCAAGGCGCTCGAATTCGAACGGTTCGCGATACCTGTTCCCGACGTCCAGCTACTGCTGAACATTCCCGTCGCCGTGGCGGCGGCACGGGCGAAGAGCCGCGAACAGCTCGACGCGACTCGGCGGCGCGACTCCTACGAACTCGACGGCGGCCTGCAGCAGCGGACTGCCGACGTCTACTCCGCACTCGCCGCTGCCAACTGGGTGTCGCCGTGGCGTGTCGTCGAAGGTGACGTCGATACGACTCAACTCGCCGCCCAGCTGGTCAATAAGCCGAGTGACCAGGTGGAAGTGACACCATAGAGAAATGAAGCCACGGATTCTGGTTGTCGACGACGATACGGCTCTCGCGGAAATGCTGACGATCGTCCTACGCGGTGAGGGTTTCGAGCCCTTCGTCGTCGGGGACGGTACGCAAGCCCTTGCCGCGGTTCGCGAAACGAGACCCGATCTGGTCCTGCTCGACCTGATGCTTCCCGGTATGAACGGCATCGATGTGTGCCGCGTTCTGCGCGCCGATTCCGGTGTGCCGATCGTGATGCTCACGGCCAAGACCGACACGGTCGACGTGGTGCTCGGGTTGGAATCGGGTGCGGACGACTACATCATGAAGCCCTTCAAGCCGAAGGAGCTGGTCGCTCGCGTCCGCGCGCGGCTGCGTCGCACCGAGGAAGAACCGGCCGAACTGCTCAGCATCGCCGACATCGTGATCGACGTGCCTGCGCACAAGGTCAGCCGCGGCGATCAGTTGATCTCGCTGACGCCGCTGGAATTCGATCTGCTCGTTGCTTTGGCGCGGAAGCCGCGACAGGTGTTCACTCGTGAGGTGTTGCTGGAACAGGTGTGGGGTTACCGGCACGCTGCCGATACCCGGCTCGTCAATGTCCACGTTCAGCGCCTGCGCGCCAAGGTCGAAAAGGATCCCGAGGTGCCCGAAGTTGTGTTGACTGTCAGGGGGGTCGGCTACAAGGCCGGACCGCCGTGATCAGTCTTTCCAGAATGCAGCGGCGGATCGACAGAACACTCGCTCCGCTGCTGCGTTGGTTTCAACGTCTGAGCAATTCGCTCGGACACGCCTGGCGGCGTTCCCTGCAGCTGCGGGTCGTCGTCTCGACACTGACCTTGTCGCTGATCGTCATCACCATTCTCGGTGTCGTGCTCACCAGTCAGATCACAGATCGTCTGCTCGAAGCGAAGATCACTGCCGCGATCGAGGAAATGGATCGTGCGCGCAACACCGTTCAGGCTCAGCTCGCCGGCGCCGACGAGGGCAATACCCTGCGCAGCCGGCTCGACGACGCGAGTTCGGCGCTGACGAGCCGCGAGAACGACGCGGGTCAAGCTGCCGGTGCCGCAGGCACTTTCGACTCGGTCCTCATCGTGCCCGGCGACGGCGCACGACCGCAGACCGCTATCGGCCCCGACGATCAGATTCCGGGCACCTTGCGCCGTTTCGTGCAGCAGGGCCAGGTCAGTTACCAATTCTCGACTGTCTCCGATCCCGACGGCTACCGTGGCCCCGCGTTGATCGTCGGCAGTCCGACAGCATCCGACATCTCGACACTCGAGCTGTACCTCGTGTTCCCGCTCGCGAGTGAGGACCGCAGCCTGCAACTGATGCGTGGCACGTTGCTCATCGGCGGCGCCGTTCTACTCGTGCTGCTCGGCGCGATATCGATGCTCGTCGCCCGGCAGGTCGTCCTGCCGATCCGGTCGGCGTCCCGTATCGCCGTCAGATTCGCCGACGGCAGGCTCAAGGAACGAATGCCGGTGCGGGGTGAGGACGATATGGCTCGACTTGCCATGTCGTTCAACGAGATGGCCGAGAGCCTGTCGAAGCAGATCACGCAGCTCGAAGAGTTCGGAAATCTGCAGAAACGGTTCACCTCCGACGTCAGTCACGAACTGCGAACCCCGCTGACCACGGTCCGTATGGCAGCGGACCTGATTCACGACGGCAGCGACGAACTGGATCCGGCGTTGCGGCGGTCCTCCGAGCTGCTCGTCACCGAGCTGGACCGGTTCGAAGCGCTGCTCAACGACCTGCTCGAGATCAGCCGCCACGATGCCGGCGTCGCCGAGTTGTCGGGTGAGGCGCTCGATCTGCGGATGTGTGCACGAGCCGCGGTGTCGACGGTCCGGCATCTGGCTCGCGAGTCGTCGACCGAACTTATCCTCGACATGCCGGAGGAGCCGGTGATCGCCGAGGTCGATCCGCGCCGTGTCGAACGAATCCTGCGAAATCTGCTCGCCAACGCGATCGATCACGGCGAGGGTCGCCCGGTGCTCGTGCGGTTGCGCGCCAACGATGATGCCGCGGCGATCATCGTCCGCGATCAGGGCATCGGATTGCGTGCCGGTGAGGAGAAGCTCGTCTTCAACCGGTTCTGGCGGTCGGATCCCTCGCGGGTTCGGCGGTCCGGTGGAACCGGGCTCGGTCTTGCGATCAGCGTCGAAGACGCACATCTGCACGACGGCAAACTCGAAGCGTGGGGCGAACCCGGCCTCGGCTCCTGCTTCCGTCTCACTGTCCCACTCGTGCGTGGGCGCAAGGTGACGGGCAGTCCGCTCCCGCTCCGACCGGGAACGCGAAAGCACTTGCAAGGCAGGGGAATCGAAGGTCAGAGTGGCAGTTCGGTGCCATCGCTTGTCTCCGTTCCCGACCTCCCGAAGGCCGGTCCGTCGACCATGAGCGACACGTGATCGAACGCGGACTCGCAGCAACGTCCACAGGAAAGGTCGCGTTCAGGTTTCCGATGATGTCGACGTCACGATCGGCCTGCCTGGCCGCGGTACTGCTCACCCTCGTCTTCGTCGTGTCCGGCTGCGCAAGCCTGCCCGACACGTCGACGCCGGAGGCGATCGGATCGATCGGTCAGGAGCCTGCGGAACAGACGGCGCCACCACCTGCACCCGGTGCGGAACCGAGTCTGCTGTTGCGCAAGTTTTTCGAAGCGAGCACCGATCCGACCGACCGGCACGCAACCGCTAGGCAGTACCTGACCGGCGAACGAGCGCGGACCTGGGACGACGCAGCATCGACGGTGATCGTCGACAAGGTCGACTTCCTGATCGAATCCCGCGACGACGACGTCGCCAACTACACCGTTCGGACCAACCGGGTCGGTGAGTTGCAGTCGGGCGGCAACTACGAGGCGCAGGAAGGCTCGTTCGAATTCAAGGTCCGCTTCGACCGGGTCGACGGTGAATGGCGAATCGCGGACATCCCCGACGGGGTGATGCTGGATCGACCGCTCTTCTTCAAGTCCTACAAAAATGTCGCGCTGTACTTCCTCGATCCGAGTGGCACGACGACCGTGCCCGACCTGCGCTGGATTCCGAGTCGCCAGGATCAGGTCGCCGCGCAGTTGATCGGTCTGCTGCTCGGCGGGCCGAAGCCCGCATTGGTTCCAGCCGTGCGCACCCAACTCGGTGAGAACGTGTCGCTGATCGGGCAGATCACGAAGGCCGACGGCCGGACCAGTTCGGTCGGCGTCGGTCCCGGCGGGGTTCGAATCGACCTGCAGGGCGTCTCGGAGTTGGATTCGACGAATCGGGTTCTCCTTGCGTCGCAGGTGATCTGGTCGCTCGCGAATGCGGAGATATCGGGTCCGTATGTGTTGCTCGCCGATGGCAAACCGCTCGACGATCGGTACGCGAACGGGTGGACCACCGCCGACGTGGCAGACCTGAACCCGCTGTCGAAGTCGGGGTCCGACGTCGGGTTGCACGCATTGCGGGACGGATCGCTCGTTGCCGTCCGAGACGCAGGCGTCACGGCGACTCCCGGCTATTTCGGTTCGGTGCGCAACGTGCGTTCCATCGCGCTGTCCAACGACGGGACCCTCGTCGCCGCGGTTGTCGATACCGGCAGACCCGCACCCGAACCCACGAACGCTCTGATGGTCGGCACCTACGACGGCGGAGCCTTCCCCGTTGCCGAAGGTGGCACGATCACCCGGCCGTCGTGGGCGCCGCGGGACGGTTCGGCCTGGGCGGTCGTCGATGGTGTGCGAGTGACACGGGCCGTCCGCGATCGGCAGACGAGTCAGGTTTCGGTCGTCGATGTCGAGGCCGATGCGGTGACCGCGCTCGGTCGGATCTCCGAACTTCGATTGTCGCGAGACGGCGTTCGTGCGGCGATGATCATCGACGGCAAGGTGTACTTCGCGGTTGTCGTCGCATTGCCGAACGGGAACTATTCGTTGACGAGTCCGCGTCTGGTTCCGATCGGCGCAGGTAGCACGGCGACGTCGCTGGATTGGAGCAGTGGCGAGAACGTCGTCATCGCGCGGGCGTCGTCTGATGTGCCGGTGGTCCTCGTCACCGTCGACGGTGCGCGGTTGGAGATGTTGCCGAACCGGAACCTGACCGCACCCGTCGTCGCGGTGGATGCGACGCCGACCACCGAATACGTGGCCGATTCGCGATCGGTGTTCCAGTTGAACAACACGGACCCACCTGCGGAGCGTTATTGGCGTGAGGTTCCTGGGCTCTCGGGAATCAAGGCGATTCCTGTTCTGCCTGGCTGAGGGCGCTTCGCGCCTCGTGAGTCCTTTCGGTGGTCGGGCCCGCCGAAAAGACTCACGAGCGGCGGAGCCGCCTTCCTGTGTCGGACCCCGCGGGCACACTCCCGCCCATGCGAACCCTGCTCGATCTGATTCTTCCGCTCGAATGCGGTGGCTGCGCCGCGCCCGGGTCGAAGTGGTGTACGCAATGTCGGGAGGCACTGTCCGTTCCGCCGACCCCGTTGCGGCCGCGGATCGACCCCGGCGTGCCGTGCTGGGCGATCGGTACCTATTCGGGTCCGCGCAGGCTCGCCGTTATCGCAGCGAAGGAACGCGGTCGGCGCGACCTCGCCGAGCCGCTCGGTGCGGCTCTCGCTCACACGCTCGGCTGGTTGCGCGACGCCGGCGAACTCGACCCGCCGGAGTTGGCGCCGACGGTGTTGATCCCGGCGCCGACGAGAGCGCGTGCGGCTCGCGTTCGTGGCGGCGATCCGGTGACGGCCATGGCGGCGGCCGCTGCTCGACGCGGCCGAGGAGTTGCGGTCGCACCATTGCTGTCGCTACGTGGCCGGGTACGCGATTCCGTCGGTCTGACAGCGGATCTGAGGCAGCGCAACCTTGCCGGACGGGTTCGAGTGCGGACCGACCGCGCAGTGGACGCAGCGGCGAACGTGGTGCTTGTCGACGACGTGATCACCACAGGATCGACCGCGAGTGAGTCCGTGCGTTCGCTGGCACGTGCCGGAATCGAGATCACCGCAGTGGTTGTGGTTGCAGCTGCGTAACGCCGCGCCGCGCCGACAAGCGAATTGTGCGTGAACACTGGCACAGCGCAGAGAGACGTACTACCGTCGCGAACACACCCGAAGACACAGGTGGGAGGTGGTGCCTCGGATCCTGGTGCCGAGCGGTTCCCCTCTCGGCACGTCTAGTTCGCCGTGACCAGCCTTCTGGCGCGGCCATATTCGGGAGGTACGCGTGACGACCGCTTCACAATCCTCGGTTTTCGAAGAAGACACCACTCAACCAGCCGAAAAACATGCAGACATCGTGGTCAAGGGCCGCAATGTAGAAGTACCCGAGCATTTTCGAATCTATGTCTCCGAGAAGCTTTCTCGGCTCGAACGATTCGATCCGTCGATCTACCTTTTCGACGTCGAACTCTTCCACGAACGTAATCGCCGCCAACGCAAGAACTGCCAGCGCGTCGAAATCACAGCACGAGGCAAAGGTCCTGTCGTACGCGCAGAAGCATGCGCCGACAGCTTCTATGCCGCGCTCGAATCTGTCACCGCGAAGCTCGAAAATCGTCTGCGCCGAACCAAGGATCGAAGGAAGGTCCACTACGGCGACAAGACTCCCGTATCGGTCGCACAGGCTACTGCCGCACTCGTCGAGGTCGACGAGATATCCAAGACCATCGAGTCGCCGAGCGCGGAATTCGAAGCGCCCGACCTACCTGACAACACTCCTGGCCGCATAGTCCGCACCAAGGTGCACTCCGCGGCGCCGATGTCCGTCGACGACGCCCTCTACGAGATGGAACTCGTCGGACACGATTTCTTCCTTTTCCACGACAACGCGACGGACAGGCCCTCGGTCGTCTACCGCCGACATGCCTTCGACTACGGACTGATCAGGCTCGCGTAACCCCCGTCCCTGACCGCTGTACTTTCAGTGCATCGAACGAAGGACCAGTCCCGACAATTGGGACTGGTCCTTCGAACGTGTCGGGGGTTTGCCGGCGCTGGGAAGGGGCCAGGCCTACTCGGTGGGTTCGACGAGCGCATACCATGGACGGCACAGGGGGCCGAAAACTCGCGCCCGCTCTGCTCCCATGTTCGGGAGCCGATACTTGCCGCCGAAGATTGAGGACGAAACAGATCGTGCCGACACTGACATTCTCGAAGTTGCTCCGGCTCGGTGAAGGCCGCATGGTCAAGCGGTTGGGGCACCTTGCCAACGAGGTGTCCAATCTGGCGCCCGACGTGGAGAAGCTCACCGACGACGAACTGCGCGCCAAGACCGGCGAGTTCCGCAAGCGGCAAGCGAACGGCGAAACTCTCGACGAGTTGCTGCTCGAAGCGTTCGCCGTCGCCCGCGAAGCGTCGAGCAGGGTGCTCTCGCAGAGACACTTCGACGTCCAGGTGATGGGCGGCGCTGCGCTGCACATCGGCAACGTCGCCGAGATGAAGACCGGTGAAGGCAAGACGCTGACCTGTGTGCTCCCTGCCTACCTGAACGCGATCGGCGGCGACGGCGTGCACGTGGTCACCGTCAACGACTACCTCGCCAAGCGCGACTCCGAGTGGATGGGCCGTGTTCATCGCTACCTCGGGCTCGAGGTCGGCGTCATCCTCGGCGGCATGTCGCCGTCGGAGCGACGTACCGCCTACCAGTCGGACATCACCTACGGAACGAACAACGAGTTCGGCTTCGACTACCTGCGTGACAACATGACGCACTCGCTGGAGGACCTCGTCCAGCGCGGCCACAACTTCGCGATCGTCGACGAGGTCGACTCGATCCTCATCGACGAAGCCCGCACCCCGCTGATCATCTCGGGCCCTGCTGATGCGTCGTCGAAGTGGTACGGCGAGTTCGCACGAATCGCACCGCTGCTCAAGCGCGATGTGCACTACGAGGTCGACATCAAGAAGCGCACGATCGGTGTGCACGAGGCAGGCGTCGAGTTCGTCGAGGATCAGCTCGGCATCGACAATCTCTACGAGGCGGCGAACTCGCCGCTGGTCAGCTACCTCAACAACTCGATCAAGGTCAAAGAGCTCTACCAGCGCGACAAGGACTACATCGTTCGCGACGGCGAGGTGATCATCGTCGACGAGTTCACCGGTCGCATCCTGGTCGGTCGGCGCTACAACGAGGGTCTGCACCAGGCGATCGAGGCCAAGGAAAAGGTCGAGATCAAGGCCGAGAACCAGACGCTCGCCACGATCACGCTGCAGAACTACTTCAGGCTCTACGACAAGTTGTCGGGTATGACGGGTACCGCTCAGACCGAGGCGTCGGAACTGCACGAGATCTACGGTCTCGGCGTCGTTCCGATCCCGACGAACAAGCCGATGGTCCGCGTCGATCAGTCGGACCTGATCTACAAGACCGAAGAAGCCAAGTTCGACGCCGTCGTCGACGACATCCAGGAGAAGCACGAGAAGGGTCAGCCGGTCCTCATCGGCACGACGAGCGTCGAGCGGTCGGAGTACCTGTCGAAGCAGCTGACCAAGCGTGGCATCGCCCACAACGTGCTCAACGCCAAGTTCCACGAGCAGGAGGCGACGATCATCGCCGAGGCGGGTCGCGCCAAAGCGGTCACCGTCGCCACCAACATGGCTGGTCGTGGTACCGACGTCGTGCTCGGCGGCAACCCGGACATCCTCGCCGACCTGGCATTGCGTAAGCAGGGTCTCGATCCGATCGAGACCGCCGACGAGTACCAGGCCGCATGGGAGCCGACCCTCGAGACGCTCAAGGGCGAGGTTGCCTCCGACGCGAAGAAGGTGCGCGACGCCGGCGGTCTGTACGTGCTCGGCACCGAGCGGCACGAGTCGCGTCGCATCGACGATCAGCTTCGTGGACGTTCGGGCCGCCAGGGCGACCCCGGTGAGTCGCGGTTCTACCTCTCGCTCGGCGACGAATTGATGCGTCGATTCAACGGTGCTGCGCTCGAGTCGGTCATGACGCGCCTCAACCTGCCCGACGATGTGCCGATCGAAGCCAAGATGGTGTCGAAGGCGATCAAGAGTGCGCAGACGCAGGTCGAGCAGCAGAACTTCGAGATCCGCAAGAACGTCCTCAAGTACGACGAGGTGATGAACCAGCAGCGCAAGGTCATCTACGCCGAGCGCAGGCAGATCCTCGAGGGTGAGGACATGGAAGGCCAGGTCGAAGGCATGATCACCGACGTGGTCACCGCCTACGTCGACGGCGCGACCGCCGAGGGTTACGTCGAGGACTGGGATCTCGACCAGCTGTGGACCGCTCTCAAGACGCTGTACCCGATCGGTCTCAAGCACGAGGACCTGACCGGTGAGACCGAGGTCGGCGAGGCAGGCGAGCTCACTCGCGACGATCTGCGCGCGACCCTGCTGAAGGATGCGCACGACGCATACGCCAAGCGCGAGAAGGAGATCGACGCGATCGCCGGCGAGGGCGGGATGCGCAATCTGGAGCGTCAGGTACTGATGTCGGTACTCGACCGGAAGTGGCGCGAACACCTCTACGAGATGGACTACCTCAAGGAGGGCATCGGTCTGCGTGCCATGGCACAGCGCGATCCGCTCGTCGAATATCAGCGCGAGGGTTACGACATGTTCATCGCGATGCTGGACGGGCTGAAGGAGGAATCTGTCGGGTTCCTGTTCAACCTCCAGGTCGAGGCGACGCCTGTCGAGCAGCCCGCTGTGCAGCCGGGTCTGCGGTCGCCGGTCGGTGCCGGTGCTGCAGCCGCAACCAAGGCGGCAGCGCCGACGCTGCGCAAGCCGCTGCCGACCGAAGAAGCCGCGGCTCAGAACAAGGTTGCGGAAAAGAAGGTCGCCGCGCCGAGCGCGTTGCGTGCCAAGGGCTTGAACGAAGCCGAGCCGAAGGGCCTGACGTACTCGGGTCCGGCGGAGGACGGCAGCGCGTCGGTCCGCAAGTCGTCGCCCCAGGCCGAGGAGACGGCGGACGGCAAGTCGCGTCGCGAGCGTCGTGAGGCAGCGCGTCAGCAGGGTAAGGCGCCGACGCGGGCCCCGAAGTCCAAGCGTCGGAGGTAGGCGGCTACGCCGCTCGTGAGTTAAAGGTGCCCTCCGGACGCGCTGCTGGGGTGAAAATGGGG
>NZ_JBIMSN010000152.1:0-4415 GCF_043944905.1 Antrihabitans spumae | reverse complement strand
CACCATTCTTTGTTGGTGACACGGACTTCCGCTCAATCGCCGTGAAAGCACGAGGCTAGACTCGCGTACGTGACGATGAGTTCTCCTGCTCTCGCAGCTCGACGACACCTGCCGTACCCAGCGACCGTGGTTTGGCCCTTCGGTACTTCACTTCGAGTCCTGGATAGATGTCGTCCTTATGAAGGATGGACGGCTGTACCGAAATGGGCTACGCGTGTATCGCGAAATTTATTGCGTCATGATTTCGCAGAGATTTCGCGGTGAACGACAGGCATTTCGACCTGCTCCTTGAGGTCCTTCGAAATGGCGGATCCGACGCGACTATACGAGATTCCGCTGATCTCAGAGCTTGGATACTCGAAGACGTGCCTTCCTTCCACGGTCTGAGCACAGCACAACTGGCCGCTTCGTTTAGACGACTGTTACTCGACGCTTCAGCAGCGTTTCTGATTGACGATCGGTACGTCAATCAGGAGGTGATTCAGCTCGTTGTTGGAAGTCGTGAAACGGCCGATCATCGCCGCTTTGTTTCCTCGGACACGACGTATGAAAGAATTGCTGCTCACTTCCGTGTAGGCGTGCGTAGGGCGCAACAGATCTTGCGGAACGAAATAGCGCCAGCTATCTTTAAGGCACTACAGGATTTCACGAATTCGCCGAACGTTCGAGCTGATACTTTGTGGCGTGATTGTCGAATATCACTCGCGGCTCGACCACATGATGACCCCAATCTGTATGTTTTGAGAGCTGTTATGGAGTTCCAATCATCGGTCATGGATGTCATTGTGGCGATTACAGATGCCGAGGAGGACGCCGATCGTTTGTGCGCTGAATGTCCGAATATTACGGAGATACTCGTTCCATCACGCGGGATGGCAGCCTTTCCATATTTGACCTATGCGCCCGACAGCAATGCCGAAAGGTTTGTCAAAGCCACTGCGGTAAAAATGAATGAGTCTGAGATATCGGAACTCTTAGGTGAGGCTGCTTTTAAGTACGATGCCGAGTATTATCGATTTGTGGTGAATACCGATGCGAAGGAAGTGAGGTATCGACTCATCCTCGACCAAGAACTGTCCGTTCGAACACACTGCTTCTGGAGTGTTCCGCGACGTATCCATCTCCAGAGACTAGATATCGACTTCTCGGGATTTCCGAATTCGGCCCTCCATGAATTCAGTGTTGTTCCGCGGCTTGGGGGAGGGATAAGGACAGATTCCGACCAGTTGACGAAGACTTTTAAGGTAATTGGACCGAAGTGGGTCCTTCCCGGGCAGAGTGTCATCGTGAACTGGAGCGAACACCCATGACCCTTAAAAAACTTGTGCTGATCAGCCGCTGGGATGACCCGCACAACAGTTCAATTCTAGGAATAGCGCGGCGCCGAAACATACATGTTCGTCATCTTAGGCTCGGTCTGGCCTCAAGTGACTACGTAATCGATAGCCATGGTTTTGGGCTTCAAGTCCACTGCGATGGGATAACGTTCGATCTTCAATCTTCCGACACACCCGATGTTCTGTTTCTTCCGCTGGTGGTTAAGCGCCGCAATATTGTTGAGGATGTGAGCTCTAGCTTCTCGGCAAGGGAATGGAACGCTGTGTTTGACTCTATGTTCATGCAATCGTGGGCCCGATGGCCTAACCGATGGCTCATCAAGCCGGGGGCTGACGTTATGCAGAATCAGAAGCTATTTCTGATGCACCGCGCGGTTGGAATCGCTACAACTCTCGCCATTCCGGACACAAACATCGGTACTAAGATCGATTCCATGCATCTTGATCGGCGCACCGTTGCGAAAGCAATCAATTCGTGGCAGGAAATTAGTAGTGGACGGTATTTCAACACCACGGAGCTTTCCGAGCAACAAATGGCCGAATTGTCTGATAAAGGTCTACAAACCCCAGGGATGGTTCAGGAATTCATCGAGCATCGCGTCGAATTTCGAGTGTACGTAGTTCGAGGCGTGTGCATCGCCGTTCGAATTGAACCTGAAATTCCACCCATCGATTTCCGATTGCTGAAGCCGGCGGATTCTACGAGTGTCCATATTGTGGATAGGTTGCCTTCCGGTGTTGATTCAGACTTGGTCGCCATCTGCGCCGCGCTGAGGCTTGACTTTTGTTGTTTCGATGTCTCCGTAGAGAATGAATCTGGTCATCCTTACCTAACAGACATAAACCCGACGGGAAGCTGGCACTATTTGAATCGAGATTTCGGAGTTGACGTGACGGAGCTAATACTCGACAATATGGAGAATAATGATTGATTATTTTCGTGTACCGCGAACGGTGTCAAATACTGACGATGCATTGCATTGCTTGCAAGCGGCATTTATAATGACCGTCGAAACCTTGTCCGATATCGTTGTCTCAGATCTCGAAGCTGAACAAATTACTGGCTTCAAATCTGGCGTTGAGACCTGGCCCTACAGGATGCTGTCATGGTTAAGTGGCAACAATTTCGACGTCATCCACGTCGATGCTATAAGTGCCCAGGGTCTTTCGGTAGACCCGCGAGCCGAACTTGTCCGAACTGGTTTCGATAATGACACCATCGAATATTTTTTTAAGATTTCTGACTTTAAGGCAGAGGCGCAAGCTATCGATGAATGCTTGGTTCGCGGCGTCGAGTTCGAGAACCGTCTTCCAACGCTAGATGACATCAGTGTTCGAATCCGCGACGGCTGGCTGCCGGTCGTGGCACTGGACGCTGGCATACTCACCCAAGAAGACCGCTCAGGATATCAAGGGCACATGGTGCTCGTCACCGGTTGGCATGAATCGAGGAGTCTTGCCCGAATCCAGGACTCCGGCCCACCCGCGAGATGGAATTGGGATGTTCCATCTGATTTGGTTGCTGCAGCGATGCGCTCTCCAGCCGATTCCTCAGGTACTATCACCTTCGTTAGGCGGACCACGGGAAGCGGTGCGAGAAATGGAACTCAGTGAGATTGTCGCGTCGTCGGCAAGCGGTCAAGCTACAGGCGGGGGCGACTCGCCCGTCGGTTAAGTTGATCGCGAAACTGTAGAACTCCAGATAGTCCTCCGCCAAACACGAAGCCGGCGACGACCGTTCCAACGGAACCTCCAACTGAACAAGTCGAGGCACCGCAGAGTGCGCCCCCGGAGTCGACGACGAGCGCGCCTCCGACTGCTAAGACGAAGCCAGATAAGTGGAAGCCGACAGAATCACCGAAATCGACCGTCGTACCCGGGCAGATGCGCTCGGATCGCGAAGAGATTCCAGAAGGCTTCACCAAAGAAGACGCTGACAAGGCGGAGATCGCCGAGGCGGAAATGCTGAAGCGCCGTACGATGCAACGTACAAGTGCGCAGGCCGCGGCCACCGACTGCATGACCTATTGGCCCGAGTGGCGCTACCAGGTCTGCGGCGCGATTCGGGTCAAGTACGACTCCCTCGGCGGGCCAAACAACTTCCTGCTCTGGCCCACGTCGAATGAGATCCGAAACCCAGACAATGTAGGCGTCAGGCAGACCTTCACCAACGGGCCTATATATTGGCACCCCAGCGCTGGCGCGCATCCCGTGGTGAATCACTTCTTCGCCGCCTGGCAACGCAATGGCTGGGAGGGCGGCAAGCTCGGCTATCCGACGTCCGACGAAATTGTCAATCCCGACAACATAGGCCGGCGCCAGACATTCCAAGGCGGGACCATCTACTGGAGAGTCAACGAAGCGTATTACGTCACCGGAGCCATCCGTGACAAGTGGAACCAATTGGGTCCCCTGCCAGCCGAACGAAGCTTTCTCGGATACCCGATTTCCGATGAGGTCGTCTTACCTGGTGGTCAGGGACGGATGAACCGCTTCGAGAACGGGGTTATTTACTGGTCGCCGACAACGGGAGCCCACCCTGTGTCGGGGCCGATCCTCGACCAGTGGTCTCGCGCTGGATATGAAGGCAGCAGTTTCGGGTATCCAATTGCAGACGAAGTCGCGGTGCAGGGCGCATCTTCGCGCCAACAGTTCCAGAACAAATGGATCCACACACCAGTGGCCCATGTAGCACTCGGGTCAACTGGGAAGTCGCTGTCGTTCGGAGTGCCGTTCGGGAGTCAGCTCGCCGCGTCGTCCACCAGCGACACTGTCCTACTGCAAGGCCCTGGTTTCGATCTGAGATTCAAACGGTACACGGGCGGCGCGGTGAACATGGGACTCACTCTCAACAGCGCTCAAGCTCCAAGCGAGTTCCGTATGCTGCTCGGTTTGCCGCCCGGCTTCTCGTGGATGAACACGCCCACGGGGATAATCTTCACGGCACCAGATGGAAGCAAATTGGCATCGCTATCCAATCTGCTTGCTTTTGACTCTCAAGGCAACGCGGTCGCGGTTAACCTCCGGCTTTCACCGTAATTCAGTCTGAGACTGTGTCATTCATGAAGAAAGGTGCTC
>NZ_JBIMSN010000151.1:0-2333 GCF_043944905.1 Antrihabitans spumae | reverse complement strand
ACGGTGCTCGGTGACCAGACGGACCGCCTTGGCCTTGGTCTCCCCGTCGTACTTCGATGGCATGATGTCCAACCTTCCAAGAAGAAGGGTGTGCATCAAACCCGGGGCGATTCACCGAGACCTTGGACCCGGTCGTACTCAGCCAACACATCCTCTTTGGTGGGGTCGAGGATGCAGTCGAGGCGACGAAGGATCGTGAACGGCAGTACCACGTCGCCGTACTGGTTCGGTTGATACGGCCCCCGGAGCAGGTTGGCGATGTTCCAGATGAGATTGGCATTCGTCTTCGCCATTCGGGCTGACTCCTTGATCGGACGGGTGCGTTGACGTTACCGGCGATCAACATCCATGCTCGGGAAGGCGTACCGAGCAGATGTATCGTTTCAACAAGTGACCTGCACCGCCTACCCACGGTGCCGTTGGCCTATCTCGGGCAGGTCGCGCCAGTCACCGGGCAGACCATCGGATCGTAATCGGCCTTCAGGCGATCACGGATAAAGTCCTTCGTCTTCCCAAATGTCGGCTCCAACCAGCGCCCTACGACGAGAACGCTCACTGCGCTCGCGCCAGCAGCACGGAGCGTCAGCGCTGCGGAGTTCGTTCGCGAGCCAGTCGTCCACGTGTCATCAAGCAATAGGACGTGCCTACCGCTGACATGCCCCGGCTGCACTACCCGAAATCGACCACCCTCGACGGTTCGCACCGCAGTAGCACCCTGCGCAGTCGCGAGCCGACATTCGTCAGCGATGGCGTGCATGTCGGTCGCGAGCGCTTCAAAAGGGTGCGTTCCAGTTCGGCCGCTCAAGGACGGCACTGTCAGTCGGAGTTCTACGGGACTACCGACGACCTTCGCGATGCACTGCTCGTGATGGACGATGCCCAAGAAAAGCATGTGTTGCACGACACTTCGATGCTTCAGTTTGACTTGCTGAGATACGTCGTCCTTGTAGTGGCGCAACATATTTCCGGACTGCTGCAAATTGACGCCGTACGCGAGGGGAGCCACAAGGTCGGCTAGTCCAAGGACACTCCTCCACTTATTGCACTGGAAACAACGGGGATAGCCGTCCACGGGTGCGGTGCATACCGCACACGTGACACCCGGTATCCGCAGCGTATTTCGTAGATAACCGCCGGAGCGCGTAACAAGGTCGTATCGAATGCGATCCAGTAGCGCGGCACGGTTCGATTGGCCAGCTGTCACCGACTCGCCAAGTCCGTCAAGCTAGGCCAGCTAAAGTCGTCGGAGCTCGCAGACGTGACCTGATCAACGATGTCCATCGCCTCGACAATGCCCCCCGCCTGGTACACGCCAGGGCGACCGATCAGTGCCTTAGCCCAGTCTGTGGCAGCGACCACGAGGTCTGTCAAAATCACCGGCCGGCCATGCTCGACTGCCACCCGAGCCTGAATCCTCGCGCCACTGTTCTCGCCGGCCTCGACAACGATCGATACCCGCCCGAGCCCTGACATTGTCGCGTTGCGCATCGGAAAGTTCTGCTTGCGCGGCGGAGCATCAGGCCAGAACTGAGAGATCAGGGCACCCGCCTTGGCGACATCAAGATGCAACGAACGATTGGCCGCTGGATAGACACCTTTGATCCCGGTGCCTATGACACCGATTGGTCGCCCGCCCACCTTCAGGGCCGCAGTATGGGCGGCGGTGTCAATCCCGGCCGCGAGGCCAGACAGTACTGAAATGCCGCGCTCGACGAGACCCTGTGCGATTCGGCCCGCTATATCGACGCCACGCGCAGATGCGTCACGCGAACCGACCACAGAGACCGCAAGTTCCTCGCAATTGAGCTTGCCCCTGATGAACAAAAACGGTGGGATTTGATGTATCTCCCTTAGTGCAAGGGGGTAGTCGGGATCGAGAACAGTGAGCAGCTCGAAGTCTGACTCCGCCCATTCGGCGAGACGCGTCCGTGATTGCGCGATGAGCCCCTCTGCATCATTGACCCCATCAAGCATTGGAGGGAATGCTTCATCCCAGAGCGCTGACGCTGACCCTCTGAGGGTCACTTCTGAGGCGATCTGAGGCCATGTCATCCGGCTCGGTCGCGCTTCAAGCAGCGCCAGAAGGATCGCCCGCTCATCCTCATCATCTAGCTGCGCCATGCTTGTCACCTTATGTCGGCAAGTCCTCTTAGGCAGCAATTCAACCCCGTCGTCTCGTGGATGGTGCTCCACACGCTCTCCTCCTCGCGACAAGCCCCATCGAATATTTGTTCGATGGTATTTGAACCCTCCGACAGTGCCTACCCCGCGCTGAGGGCCTTGACCCCTCGTGTTGGACACGCTCAATCCCGGACAGAGTTCGGGGGAAGCGA
>NZ_JBIMSN010000150.1:0-2443 GCF_043944905.1 Antrihabitans spumae | reverse complement strand
TGACACCAATCAAAATACGGCTCTAAGACGATGTGGTCCGACTATCGGGGACCTGCCACCAGAACACGCCTCCGAAAGATCACAGGTGGCCTCAGGCCGGGCGGAGCTAAGAGCTCGACCGGGCAGTCCGTTGAAAGATACGCAAACTCTTCGACCGGTGAGGACGCAGAGCACCTCGAACGCGGAAGCTCGACATACGTCCCTGCGGCGAAGCGAAGGCAATCGACGACGTCTGTGCGAGGACACAAGACACACTCGTCTACGGCATCCTCACCGCGTTGCGTTGAGGTGTTGGTAGACGCCAGGCAAAAGCTGGCCAAGAAGCTTGTGCGATAGGTCGGGATTGTTGAGAATCTGCGCCGACAATTCGTCTGACGACTCCATCGCGCCGAGGACCGCTGCGACGAACTCGCTGTTGAGGTCCGGGCTAGCGGAGAATTGCGCCAGCGTGTTATGCCTGGCCTGTTGTTGGAGGGTCTCGCTTTCCTCTAGTCGGTCCCGAATGTGGGTCACGACGCTGCGAACGCTCGAATCGGGGTGATCGCCGGAAAAGAGATCGTTGATCTTTGCGATCACCTCGTCCAGAGCCACGAGTTCGGGGTCACGGACCGCACCTGTTCCAGCCTCTTTCGCCGGTTCAAGAGCAACACCGCCTTCAAGTTTGCTAGAGGTCGTGGCCTGCGCGTGCTGATCGATATAGTCGAAATCCACTGCTGACAAATCTATTTCGTGATTCAGCTGCTGCCTGGTGATCTGCGGAGCCAGATGCCGGAGATAGATCGACAGCTTCTCCAGCGACAAATCTTGATAGTCGACGATCTGGGATAGGAAGTCGTACTGCCGAAGGAAGGTGCCGACGTCTTTTCGGAGCATCTCCAATTCATCCATAGCGATCTTGTCTGTGTGTTCGACAGCAGTCCGCTCGCGATCGCGAAAGCGGTCTCTTGCCGGGGTTACCCACCGTGTGAGGGCGTTGTTGCCCTTATTCGCTAGATAGTCGCGGACAAGGCCTTCGACTTCGGATTCGAGATAGATGCCGGTGACGTCGAGCTTGGCCATGGTCTCGTGCACGATGTTCGGGTCAGTGACGTCTGCCAAGGTGGTGGCTTCGTAGTACGGCTCGAACGCTTCGACGATATCCTCCGCCGCATTAGCGAAGTCCAGAACGAAGGTCTGATCTTTGCTGGGCGCAATGCGATTGAGGCGGGACAGCGTCTGCACAGCCGCAACACCGGAAAGCTTCTTGTCGACATACATCGCGACGAGCAACGGCTGATCAAATCCGGTTTGAAACTTGTTGGCTACCAACATTACCTGGTACTCATCGGTTGCAAAAGCGTCACGCAAGTCCCGGCCCTTCAAGCCCGGATTCATAGATGTTTCAGTCGCCTTCTCGATCGCCGAGTCGAGGTCCGTGACCTCACCAGAGAACGCAACGAGGGCGGCAACGTCGCTATAGCCATGCTCGGTGACGTACTTGTCGAACGCCAGCTTGTACCGAACGGCGGCCTTGCGTGACGACGTCACCACCATCGCTTTGGCCTTGCCATCGAGACGCGGCCCGACATTCGACCGGAAGTGCTCGACAATGATCTGCACCTTTTGCGAGATGTTCGTTGGGTGCAGCTTCACCCAGTTCATCACGGACTTGACCGCTGCCTTCTTGTCCACGAGGCCACCGTCAGCCGAAGCTGAGACAGCAACTGTGCCAGCTGCCGCAGTCGAGTCGGTCTCGTAGGAACGGCCGTCATGAGTCAAGCGGAACGCTGTCTTGTAGGGCGTGTAGTTCCGGAGGACGTCGAGGATGAAGCCCTCCTCGATCGCCTGCTGCATCGAGTACAGGTGGAACGGGCGCGGGAGCCCGTCGGTCCCCTTGCGGCCAAATAGTTCGAGTGTCTTTGCCTTCGGAGTCGCCGTGAATGCGAAGAACGACAGGTTCTTCGACTCCGCACGTGCAGTCATCTCAGCAGCCAAAACGTCTTCTGCATCAACTGTGCCGCCGTCGTCCAGTTCGTTCAGCTCAGTCGGTGTCAGAGCTGATTTAAGTCGCTTGGACGCCTCGCCCGACTGGGAAGAATGCGCTTCGTCCGCGATGACTGCGAAGTTCTTGCCTGCAAGGGTCTGCTGGCTCCGGATCTGTTCAAGCGCGTAGGGGAAGGTCTGGATCGTGACGATGATGATCTTCGTGCCGCCCCGCAGTGCCTCAGCGAGCAGTTCCGACTTGGAACCACCGAGACCGTCGATGTGGGCAACAACACCGGGCGTGCGATCGATCTGCCGAATCGCTTCTTGCAGTTGCGAATCAAGGACGTTGCGGTCGGTGATCACGATTACCGAATCGAATATTGGCTTGTTCGCCGAGTCGTGAAGGACGGAAAGTCGATGGGGCCTTGACCCCTCGTGTTGGACACGCTCAATCCCGGACAGAGTTCGGGGGAAGCGA
>NZ_JBIMSN010000015.1:0-12589 GCF_043944905.1 Antrihabitans spumae | reverse complement strand
CCCAGCTCATAGCACCTTTCTTCATGTACGACACCAACTCCGAAGGAATTACCGTGAAAGCGGCAGGCTAGGAGGCCCAAAGCAAATCCCTTGGAGTCACCCATGGGCACAGCCGAGTAGGCATCGTCGGGGTCGATTGCATAGTTGCCGTCAGAGTCGTAGAAGCTCTTCCGCTGCAGCGATTCTCCCGCCCGCCGTGCCTCCCGCACCGCGCCCCACGCTCGCTTCGACGTTGCCATGTCGGCAACTACCGGCTCGTCGCCGGCCGGTATGCCGATGTCGATCGGGTTGGTGCCGATGACTGTTTCGACGCCACCGGGTGGCGCAACCATTCGCGGACCACCCGTATTCACGACAACCCCAACCAGACCACGCCGGGCCAGGTACTCGGCAATCGTCGAAGGCCGCAGCCAGTGCCTCATGTCGCGGATGAACGCCATGGAGACGCCCTGCTCAGCGGCTTTCGGGATGAGCAGGTCAGTGGCTCGCCGGCCGACAAGCACGCCGAACTCACGGTGTGCGTCGATGTACAGCGCAGCGTCGCTTTCGCGCACGATCTCCATCGGACCGGCCGGCTCCGAGAACTTTGGGATGTCTTTGACGAACGCAGCGATACTGGCGGCGGGCGGCGAAGTGGAACGAGGCGGTCAAGAACCTCGGGCTCGACGCTGCCACGCTAGGTCTCGATCGTGGGCTTCGGCCGCACGATTTGCGGCATACCTTCGCATCGCTCGCTCGCAAGGCGGGTGCCGATCTCAAGTTTATGTCTACTGGTTGACAGTATCGAACTCATCCAACGTGGCCCATCGGTGGTCCGGTTGGTCGATGGAGGGGAATAGACCGCCGCTGAACAAGACGAAACCCCCTCGTCTGAGGGGGTTTCTTGTTGTGCGCCCGAAGGGATTCGAACCCCTAACCTCCTGATCCGTAGTCAGGTGCTCTATCCGTTGAGCTACGGGCGCGAGCTAATTCAGTTGTAGTCCAGCAACGATCACCGGATGTGGCGGAGGCGAGAGGATTTGAACCTCCGGTCCCTTTTAAAGGGGACAACTCATTAGCAGTGAGTCCCATTCGGCCGCTCTGGCACGCCTCCCGAGCTTCCCTTGAAGAGGAGCCGGTCCTTTCGAACCGCCGAGGGGAAAGGTTACACAGACCCGTCGCAGTACGCAAAACGCCTGCCCACAGGCGTTCTAGCGCAGGTTACTGTCGAACCAGTCGAAGATTCTGGACTGCGCGTCGAGCAGGACGTCGGCACCGCTTTCGAACTCTTTGCCGATGTCGCCCGCCGCAGTTTCCTCGTCGGCCCGATGGCCGAGTCCGGCATAGCTGACGACGTTCGTTGCGACGGATGCGGTGGCGACAGCGTCACGTAGTCGCTCGACATGCTCCGACGGCGTCTCCGGATCGTCGAATCCGTAGAGCGCTAGCCAGGGGGCCTGCAAAGTCTGAACTGCGTCGAGCAAGGACTGTGCACCCGAGGTGATCGGTTCGACGATTCCCCTCGCCGCGACACTGACGACAGCGCCGACGGGCCTGTTCGTCGCCACAAGAACGGCAGCCGTGCCCGCGTCGTCGAAGCCGAGCACACCGATGCAGTCCGCGAACACGCCCTTGGCTCTGAGCCAATCGAAGGACGCGTCGAAGTCACGGAAGAGGTTGTCACCGAACACCTCGGCAGCCGTGTCGTCGGGTTCCCTATGGAAGAGGTGCGGCGCTACGGCAATCCAACCTTCGTCGGCGAGAGCCCGCATCAAGCCAAGTAGCGCGGGTGTGAAGTCCCTCGACTCGTGGAGTACCACGATCCCGCCGCGAGCGCGGCCGTCCGGCTCGATCGCACTGACCGGAACGGTCCCCGGCGACTCGGTCTCGTCCCCTTCGTTCGTACGCTCGACAGCAGTGTCTTCGAAGATTCCCGACATGCAACAAGCCTAGGGCGATACGCAACAACGCGCCCGAAATACTGTTGCCGGCCGAAGAAAGCGGGCCGCGCGGAAACGGCCTGCCCGAAACACACACGGCGGCGCCCTTCATACTTGGCTGGTGACAGCACGAATTCGGCCGGACCTCGCGTCGATCCCCCTCTACGTTCCCGGCCGGGATTTTCCGGGTGCCTACAAGCTGGCGAGCAACGAAACGACACTCGGACCCCTGCCGAGCGTTGCCAAAGCCGTCGCGGAAGCGGTCGAACTGTCCAACCGCTACCCGGACAATCGGTCGACCGAACTGGTTGCCGCACTTGCCGAAGCACTCGATGTGCCCGCCGAGGGCGTTTCCGCAGGCTGTGGCAGCGTTGCCATCTGCCAGGAACTCGCGCAGATCACGTGTGTTGCTGGCGACGAAGTGCTCTACGCCTGGCGGTCGTTCGAGATGTATCCGATCGTCACGCAGGTCGTCGGTGCGACAGCGGTGACCGTTCCACTCACCGACGGTCACGTGCACGACCTCGACGCGATCGCGGCGGCCGTCACCGATCGCACCCGGCTGATCTTCATCTGCAATCCGAACAATCCGACCGGAACAGCGGTCGGCCAGCGCGCGCTGGAAGCGTTCCTCGACCGAGTCCCCCCGCACATCCTCGTCGTGCTCGACGAGGCGTACTTCGAATACCAGCGCTTCCCGGAAGGCGACCAGCCGGACGGCGTCGAGCTAGGCCGGACCCGCCCCAATGTCGTTACGCTGCGGACCTTTTCGAAAGCATACGGCTTGGCGAGCATCCGCGTCGGCTACGCGGTCGGCGATCCTGCCGTCATCGCCAATCTCGGCAAGGTGCATGTGCCGTTCAGTGTCAGCCGCGTCGCGCAGGCCGCTGCGATCGCCTCGCTGCAATCGCAGGCCGAACTGCTCGAGCGCACCGACGCCGTCGTCGCCGAGCGCATCCGGGTGCGCGACGCGCTGGTCGGCGCTGGGTACGACGTTCCCCCGAGTGAAGCAAACTTCGTCTGGCTGCCACTCGGGTCGCAGTCCGCTGACTTTTCGGCTGCGAGCGCTGCCGCAGGTGTGCTGGTTCGGCCCTACGGAGTCGACGGGGTCCGTGTCACGGTCGGCGATCCGCACGAGAACGACGCATTCCTCGAGTTCGCCACCAACGCCGCAGGCCGGCGCTTCGCCGATGTGTCGGCAAACCGCTGAGACAGGACTGACACAAGTCGCTGATCTGAAACGAAAATGTAACTCGCACTTGGAGTACCTGTAAGCGTCGGCTTGGCAGACTTCGACAGGTGGGCGAAAGGTGGTGCGTGTGCTCGGTCGCTTGACGACAGTCTTCGCGTGCGCCCTCACCGTCGCCGGTTTGCTCGCGCCCACGCCCGCCATCGCACAGTCGACCGACACGGTCGACGTCCGTTTGCTTGCGTTCAACGATTTCCGGGGCAATCTGACTCCCCCCGACGGTAGTTCCGGCGTCATCGAGCAGGTCGACGGCTCCCCCGTCCCAGCAGGAGGCGCGGCCTACGTCGCTGCCTACGTCAGCCAACTGCGCAGTCAAGCAACCAATTCGCTGCTCTACTCCGTTGGCGACAGTTGGGGTCCGTCGGCGCTGGAGTCGTCGCTGTTTCACGGCGAGCCTGTGGTCGAGTTGCTGAACTCGATGGGCGTCAACGCCTCGGGCATCGGCAATCTCGAACTCGACGGCGGATTTTCGGAGTTGCAGCGGTTGCAGCGCGGCGGCTGCCACCCCGTGGACGGCTGCATGTTCGACACAACCTACGACGGCGCAGCGTTCCCGATGCTCGCCGCCAACCTCACCCTCGCCAACGGCTCCCCTGCGACGCTGCCGTTCAATGTCGATTTCGTCGAGGGCATACCGGTCGGAGTGATCGGAGTCCTGCCTCGCGACGCCGGTCAGTTCATCGCTGCCGACCGCGCAACCGGACTCACCTTCGGAGACGAACTCACCGCGATCGACCGCACCGCCGACCTACTCGACTTTTTCGGCGTGAAGGCAATAACCGTCCTGCTTCACAAAGGCGACGAATCGGGTCCAGGTGGTCCGGACACCTGCAATCTCACCACCAGCGCAGCGCGAACGATCGCGGAGAAGGCGAGCCCGAAGGTCGACGTGATCTTCACAGCGGCAGGCAATCGGCAGTACAACTGCACGGTTGCCGACCCGATGGGCTCGCCGCGCGCGTTTATGCAGGGCGCTTCCAACGGCAGAGGCGTCTCCGTCGTCGACATCAACATCGACAGGGACACGCGTGACGTCCTGCGCGACCGGACGAGTTCGTTCAACCAGATCGTGACCCGTGACATCACGCCCGACCCAACCGTGTCAGCGCTGGTAGACCGCGCGACCGAGAAGGCGTCGGCCATAACCAGCCGCCAAGTCGGGCAGATCACTGCCGACATCGTGCGCGACGAATCCAGGACGGGTGAGTCACCGCTCGGCAACCTCGTCGCTGATTCCCATCTCGCGGCAACCCGGTCTGCCGGTGCCGACGTCGCGCTGACGAATGCCGGCGGACTGCGAGGCGACCTCAACGTGGTACCGACGTCGCCGATACCAGGATCGGTCACCTTCGGCGAAATCTTCGCGGTCCAGCCGTTCGCCAATCAACTGCAGGTGCTGACCATGACCGGAGCGCAACTGGACTCTGTTCTCGAGCAGCAGTTCCGGCCACCGACGGACGGGCCTGGGGCTCGGGAGATACTCGCACCGTCGGCGAACCTTCGTTATCGGATCAGCAATTCAGCGCCGCTGGGCGCGAAGGTGTCCGGGCTGACGATCGACGGCATTCCGGTGGATCCGGCCGCGACCTACCGCGTCGCAGTCAATCGATACCTCGCCGACGGCGGCGACAACTTTGCGGCATTCACCACCGGCACCGACCGCACCGACGTCGGCAAAGACGTCGACGCCCTTGTCGACTACGTCAGCGCCAACTCTCCGATCGAGCCGCCGCCAACCGACCGAATCGCCTGCGGCGACTGCTACTGACCCAATCCGGCAGCAAGCGTCGGCCACGAGTTGGTGAGCTCCTGCGTCCAATACGGCCACGAATGTGTCCCGACAGGCCGATGGTTCACCGTCGCCGGGATGCCGAGTTCGGCCAGTCTGCCCGCAAGTTGTCGAGTGCACTGGTTGGTGATCGCTTCGATCGGCCCGCCGAAGATGACGGAATTGACGGCGTCCGGGTTCGTGGCGTTCTCGAACGGCCCTGGTAGACCGCTTCCCGCGGAGATGTAGATCGCCTTCCCACGCAATGCGTCCGCGTTGCCGATCACGTCGTGCGCCGCCCACTCGGGATCGGTCGGCGGACCGAACATGTTGTCGGCGTCCCCGCGGAAACTCGCGACGACAAGACGCATCTGCGCCTGACCGAGATCGTCGGTCGTGGAATAACAACCGCTGTAGGACGCGACGGCCGAATAGACCTGCGGGGCTCTGAAAGCGAGCATCATCGCCGCCTGCGCTCCCATCGAAATGCCTGCGACCGCGTTGCGACCGTTGCCGTCGAACGCCGAATCGATCAGCGGCGGAAGCTCTTTCGTCAGAAATGTCTCCCACCGGTAGGTCCCGAGGGTCGGGTCCGCACGCTGCCAATCCGTGTAGTAGCTTGCCGTTCCGCCGACAGTCATAACGACGTTGACGTCCTTGTCGGCGAAGAACTCCACAGCACCGCCTCGATCGGTCCAGTGGCTACCCGAACTGTCAGCGCTACGACCGTCCAGCAGATAGACGGTCGGGCGCGGCGTCGACCGATCCTTCGGAAGCAGGACCTGCACTTCGACGACCGAGCCCATTGCCGGCGAATCGACGAACACGCGGACCCACCGGTCGGTGATGGACTCGACGCGATCGATGGCCGCAGTCGGCGCGGCGGACGCGTGCTGCACCGGCAAACACAGCATCGCGAGAGCGGCAATCACCGCAACTACTGCGCTAGCTCGTGAGCGCACGCTCGATCGTCGGCCAGGAATCATGCAGGTCATCTTGCCAATACGGCCAGGAGTGCGTTCCGATCGGCCTGTAGACGAACTGCGCCGGGATGCCGAGCGAATCGAGTCGACTCTGGAATTCCTTTGTGCAGATCAACGCACCGACCTCGAGCGGAGCACCTTCCGACAGCACTGTCGCTGCGTCGATGTCGCCTTGAAAGTCGTTGTTGCCGGGCACTCCGTTGCCGACCGACATGTAGAGGACCTTGCCGCGCAACCGCTCGGCGTTCGTCCACGGATCGTGAGCCTGCCAGTCGGGGTCGGAAGCGGGTCCCCACATGTTGGTCGCATCGCCCCCTCTCGACGCCACGGTCACGCGGACGAGGTTCTGCGACGCCGGCGAGCCTGTGTCGGGGCACGCGCTGAATACGAAGGAGCCACGGTAGAGGTCGGGGTTACGCGAGGTCAGGATGAGCGCCGCCTGCCCACCCATGGACAACCCGCCGATCGCTCGAACCCCGTTGCCGTTCATCTCTCCGTCGATGATCGGTGGCAGTTCCTTCGTGAGAAACGTCTCCCACATATTGACCCCGAGCGCGGGATCCGCCTTCTGCCAATCGGTGTAGTAACTCGCCATACCGCCGACCGGAAGGACGACGTTGACGTTCTTTCCCGCAACGAAATCGACGATGTCGGTCTTCTTTGTCCACGAACTCTCATCGTCGGTGCTGTCGACGCCGTCCAAGAGATAGAACGACGGACGTGGCCCCTCCGACGCCGGGTGCAGGACCTGTACCTGCACAATCCTGCCCATCGCCGGCGAATCGATGAACAATGCGGACCGCGTCGGCGTCAACTCGTCGACCGAGACGACGGTCGCGGGTCCACCGGGTCGTGGCAGCGCCGGGATCGGCGCGCCGACCGCAGAGGGAACTCCCCCAGAGAGCACGAGCGCCAACGCAAGACTGGCGGTCGCGAAAAATCTCCGGCCCATCGACGTACTTCCTTCACGGCTCGTAGCCGGACCACGGTAACGCAAACGGTAGGTTCGAGAAGGAAATATGCACAATGGAAGTGCGAAGGCACGAACGCTGACGGTAGAGGTGGAGATCGCAATTTTTATTCTTTTGCTCATTATCTGCACATGTACCCTCGCGGCGCTGATCGTACTCATCGTGCTCGCGCGGCGACTGCTGAGCCGAGACGATCCGCACACCACGCAGGCAGTGCTCTCCGGCGCCCGATCGGTCGGCCGCGGCCGGATACTGACCGTCGAGATCGTCAATCCGCTCGAGGTCGCCGCAGCTAACAGCTGGATCGGCGGCTTCGCCGGCAATTTCGCTCCGTCACTCGTCACGAAGATCGTGTACGAGAAGGCCGCCAAGATCATGCAGGACGAACTCGGCAACCACGGCGTCGAGGCTGTCGTCGAGATCCGGTCCGCTACCGCGGGCGCAACGCCGAAAGCGCCCGCAGCCAAGTCTCCGGAAAGACAATCGAACGGCTCGAAGCAATCCGCCAAGTCGACGGCACCGCCTGAAACGCCTGCCAGGAACGGCAGCAAATCAACCCCGTCGAAGACCGGTCCTGCGCCGAAGAACGGTACGGCCAAGACCGAACCCGCACCCACCTACGTCCGCGAGTTCGAGCCGGACGAGGTCTAGTGAGCCAAATCGTTCTGCCGTCCCGTCCCGTCATCGGGATCCTGCACCCCGGCGTGATGGGTGCGTCCGTGGGTTCGGCGCTCAAGCCTGTCGCCGGGGCGGTGATCTGGGCAGCGGCCGGGCGCAGCGTCACCACGTCGAAGCGGGCGGAGATCGCCGATTTCGTCGGTGTACCCGACCTGGCCGAGCTGGTCCGTCGCGCCGACCTGATCATTTCGGTGTGCCCGCCGGACGCCGCTCGCAGTGTTGCAGAGCAGGTTGCCGAGGCCGCACGCGATCGACGACCCCTCTACGTCGATGCCAACGCTGTGTCGCCTGCAACCGTCGCGGGCATCGGTGACCTGTTCGGGGCTGACCGCACCGTCGACGCGGCGATCATCGGTCCACCCGCGTGGGAGCCGGGGCACACGGTGTTGTGGCTGGCCGGCGAGCAGGCACCTGTCGTTGCGGCGCTGTTCGACGGCTCGCCGTTCACCGCCCGGGTCCTCGACGGCGAGATCGGGTCGGCGAGCGGATTGAAGGCATGCTTCGCCGCGCAGAGCAAGGCACTGCCGACGATCTGGCTAGCCATCGCGGAAGCCGCTCGGGCCTACGGGGTGCAGGACGAGCTACGCGACGAACTCGCACGAACCGGCAAGGACCTCACGGCATTGCTGCAGCAGCTCGACGACCGCGCCGCAGGCAAAGCGTGGCGATGGGTCGGCGAGATGGAAGAGGCAGCCGACGCGTTCGCGGCGGTGGGCCTGCCCGACGGGTTCTCCCGCGCGGCCGCACAGATGTATCAGCGGATGGCCGACGCCGATCCAGTGGATCTGGCCAACAGCTGGGGCCTGCGGGGCGGAGCGGTCTGAGGTCGGGTTCAAGCCCCGATCGCGGACCCGATCATCGGCCACGAATCGTGCAGGTCGTCCTGCCAGTACGACCACGAATGTGTACCCAACGGCCGGTAGGCGAAGTGCGCGGGGACTCCCATGCCACGCAACCGTTGCTCGAATCCGACGACGCATGCGAAGACCATCGCCTCGACGGGTCCGCCAGTCAGGATGTTCTCGGCCAGCTGCGGTTTGAGTTCGAGCTCGTGCGGGCCGGGAAGGCCGGTGCCCGTCGAGATGTAGAGCGCCTTGCCACGCAAGCGGTCGGCGACGAGGGCGGGGTCGTGATCTCGCCAGCCTGCACCGTTGATCGGTCCCCACATGTTGGTCGGATCGCCGCCGCGCATCGCGATGGACGCGACGATCGCAGGCATCGACATAGCTGTATCCGGGCAGGCGCTGAACCCTGCGACTGCGCGATACAGCCAGGGATTTCGAGCCGCCAGAATGAAGGCGCTGTTGCCACCCATCGACAGCCCGCCGATCGCGTCGACGCCGTTACCGCCGAACTGCCCGTCGATGATCGGAGGCAACTCCCTGGTCAGGAACGTTTCCCACTTGTAGTTGCCGAAGCGCGGGTCCGGGCGGTCCCAGTCGGTGTAGTAGCTGGCGAAGCCGCCGACCGGCATCACCACGTTCACGTTCTTGCCGAGGAAGAACCGTTCCGCGTCGGTCGCGTTGGTCCAGGTGCTCTCGTTCACCCCGGGATGCAAGCCGTCCAGCAGGTAGTAATTCGGGCGCGAACCGCCGCCGGCCGGATGCAGGATCTGCACCTGGACTACCTGGTTCATCGCTGGCGAATGGATGAAAACGGCGGTCCGCGTCGGGCTCAACCCGACGACGTTCACAACCTCTGCTGCGTTCGCCACCTGCGGCGTTGCCACCGCGCCGACCAGGCCGGCAACCATCGCGACGACCAACAACAGCACTCTGCGCATCCGTAGAACCCTCCCCAACGACCATCCGGAGCGTCAAAACTAACCCAGACCTGTTGGGGAGAACATTGCTTGGGACAACGATCGAGGAGCAGACGGATAACGGCTGGTTGATCTGGCCGGGCAGGCGTCGATCCTCGTCGGTCGTGAGTGCCGGTCGAATTCCATACGCCGCCGGATCAGGTCCGCAATATACGACCGAAAGTATGGTTTCGACGCCAATACCGACCGGATTGTTAACGCTGCACCATTCCGAAATGCCCGTTTTCGTAAACGGCTGCACGCGAGTTACGTGAATCACATTCGCGTGTCGAGACCGTCTCGATCAGGCATTTCGGGCATGTCGCGCGGTACCGCTGGCGCTCCCAGCCAAGTCCGACCCGACTGCCAGCTACGCCCAAATTCGTTCGATCGCAATCGAACCCGACGCGGAGAGCTACGTCGGCCGCAGTATCGGCAGGTTCGTGATCGGGAGGCGGCGCAGCGGTGACTATGGTTAGTGACGTTCCGTAATTCTGGGAAGCACGCCTGTCTGATGAGCGTGTCACTGTAACGCCGGGAAATACTCTGTCGATGACTAATACGGGTGAGGAGTTGGACGCCGCAGTTGCACTAGCTGCAAACGGCGACCGATCCGCTCTTTCCCAAGTGCTGGAGATTGTCCGGCCGTTGGTTGTGCGCTATTGCAGAGCCAGGGTCGGGTCGGCGGAGCGTGGGCAGCTCTCCGCTGACGATGTGGCTCAGGAGGTATGCCTCGCTGTGATGACAGCATTGCCGCGGTACCAGGACCAAGGTCGACCCTTCATGGCCTTCGTCTATGGCATCGCGTCTCACAAGGTGGCCGACGCTCACAGGAGCGCATCGCGAAACAAGTCCGACCCGATGGCAGATGTCCCCGACGTCATCTCCACCGACAGCGGACCCGAACAGCACGCTCTCGATTCAGAGGCCGCGCGACAGATGAACACGCTCCTCGCCACACTGCCTGAACAGCACCGAGAAATACTTATACTCAGGCTCGTCATGGGTCTATCGGCAGAAGAAACCGCCACCGCGGTGGGCAGCACAGCGGGAGCGGTGCGTGTCGCTCAACATCGAGCGCTCGCGAAACTCAAGACAAGAGTGGCGACGGTGGGTGAAACCAATGGCTAGGGACAAGAACCGCGGCTTCGGTGCGGACCCACAGAGCGGCGCCTCGAGCGTCGAAGCGCCGATTGATATCGCCGCCGTCCAACGTGACGACGCGCTTATCGACGCGATTGTCAACGGCGAGACGTTCGACGACGACAACGACATTGCTGCGCTGCTTTCGAGCTGGCGCGCTGACATCGTCGACGAGCCTCTGCCAGCAGGACCCGACATCGACGAAGTGCTTGCAGCGATCCATCAGGAGATCGGCGCCAAGCGCACCCGCGACCGTTCGTCACGGGTGCTCCGCATAGTTCGTCCGCTTGCAGGTGTTGCCGCGGCAGTCGCCTTGGTCGGCGGCGGCATGACCGTTCTTTCCTACAACGCCGAGCCGGGCGATCCGCTGTGGAACGTGAAGCAGGTCGTGTTCAGCGACGCCGCCGACTCGACGGTCGCCAACATCGATACCTCGACCTACCTGCACGAAGCCGAGCAACTGATTCAATCCGGTCGGCCCGACGAGGCGAAGATCCAACTCGCGGAAGCATCCTCGCGTGCCAGCGATGTGAACGACACCGCAGCACACGACGAGCTTATGGAGTGGTCGACTCGGCTCGAACAAGAGCTGAATCAGAAGCTGAACCCGACCACCGCCGAAGCAACTGTTGCGGCAAGCGCAACTCAATCAGCGGCGGCGACGAGCGCGACGTCGACCGCTGACCCGAGTAATGCGGCAACTTCGGTGAGCCAGGTGCCGCCGGAGACCCCCACGCAGACCCCGGTGCCCGCACCGAATCCGCCGATCGATTTCCCGACGCTGCCGACACTGCCACCGCTGCCGACGCTCCCCCCTCCACCGTGGGAAGTCCCGCCGCCGTCGCCGGCTGGCTAGATTTCGCGAAGAACCCCGTCACCTACACAAGGTGGCGGGGTTCTTTCGTCCGGCGGACCAAAACGGTGTGGAGCGAATGTGGCATTGGTACCCCTCCGCGGGACCGATGCGACATTGGCTCCGGCACCACGCGGGATGAGGGTGCCGTTGACCCCACTGAACGGAGTGAAGGTGCCCCCGACACCGCAAAACTTTGGCGGAAGCGGAGGGATTTGAACCCCTACGACGGACCAGGTCAGTAGCTAAAATACGGCCTCACCTGCGGAATCAATTCACTCCACTTCACTGCGGATCAGTTCGTTTCGTTGTCAAGTGTGGGCAAAATGTGGGCAGACCTCGAAGCCGAGCAACGTGACCTCAACAGGCAGGCCTATTGCAGTGAATTTCGCCTGACACACGACTCAACGGCCCGGTGGGATTCTGGGTGCAACTTTGGTGTGAAGGCCCAAATTGATCAAACCCACGAGCCACTGACTCCACGCCTCCTCGCACCGGTAAAGTGTCGCAACCAAGACGCTGCTACGACACGCTGTGCCCCTTTGATGAGAGCATGAGCGAGTGAACGGCTACGCACCCTGGTTCGGCCTCATCGGCGTCCTCGTAGGTGCCGCAATAACGCAGACAGCGACACACCGACGCGAAATGTGGAGCCGCGAGGAGTCTCGGCGCGGGACGCAACGTCGCGTCGTCTCCCAGGCGTTAGCGGCGATCAATCAGCTTCCGGTAAAAGTTAAGGCACTAAGTTACACCGAGAACTACCCGCTGACTGACCCTGGAACTGGCGATGTCTGGAACTACGCGGGTCAGGCGAGACATTCCGGGGCGCTTGTTGAGTTGGAGAATGCGTTGATCGGCGTTGATCAGGCTCTACGCGAATGCCGCATGACCGTCACAGATGGCGTCATCCGCGAAGAATTGCAGAACCTCGAACGGGAAGTTGCAGCGCTCCGGTCAACGATGACGACCCAGAGAGTCGCCCTTCAGGCTTCCGCGACCGGAGTCGACAAGGCTCTGGACCGCCTATCGGAGCGAATGCTGGCAGTCAGCAGCAAAGCCGAGATGCGAATCGCTCCACAATCGGGAGGCGGTATTACGGCGCTTCTTCGACGGTCTCCGTCTGCTATTGACCGTGGCTCGGCCACGGGTTAGCCCGCACAAGCCAGTGGCATGCCCCCTGTAAACGGGGCCAGCTTGTTTTAGAGTCTTGTTGCCCGTGACCTG
>NZ_JBIMSN010000149.1:0-16491 GCF_043944905.1 Antrihabitans spumae | reverse complement strand
GCCACGGGAAACGGACCCGCGGCAACGCGGGCACCGCGCCCGTGGCCGACCCTACTGTCGCGATGATCGCCCATGTCGCCTTCACTGCTGCCCGCGGCAATCGCGCCTTCGTACTGATCGGTTCGGCGACGATTTTGCTCCTGGCTTCCGACGTCATCTACGCAAGCGATGCCATCAGAGCCAGCGGCGATGGGCGTTACTTCATGGTTGCCGCGACGCTCTCCTATGGTTGCTTCGGTGCCGCGGCGCTGAACCCGGGGATGGCGAAGATCGGATCCGTTGAATCGAGTGCACCCGATCGGCCACATCCGCGGTTCGTGGTGGTGGCGGTCGCGTGTGTGCTCGCGTCGGCCATTCCCGCCACCCGGCCACCGTTCGGTGTCGCCGACCAGGTCGTTCGCGCGGTAATCCTGGTGACCCTGATCGCTGGCGTCCTGTGGCGAAGTGAACGCGCGGTCCGCACCATCGCCCACAAGGAGTCCGATGCCCGCCACCGCGCCACCCACGACGAACTGACCGGGCTGTCCAATCGAGCCTGGCTCTACGCATCGCAGCGACGTCGCGGCCTCGGTGCACCGGCTCGCCCGACCAGCCTGCTGTTCATGGACCTGGACAACTTCAAGCTCGTCAACGACAGCTACGGTCACCGCACCGGGGACGAATTGATCGTGGCTGCTGCGGAGCGCCTCGAAGACGTCGTCGGCGATACAGGGAACGTGCACAGGCACGGCGGTGACGAGTTCGTCGTCACAACCCATGCAGACCGTCTTGCGACCATCGCGCTTGCGGAACAGATCCTGGCAGCTTTCAGCAAACCTTTCGAGCTGAGCCAAGTGCGCGTCACGCTGTCGACGAGCATCGGAATCTCCCAGAGCTCGCCGGACAGGGAAACAGCCGATCTCGACGACCTGATTCGCGAAGCCGATTCGGCGATGTACCACGCCAAGTCGAAGGGTGCAGGTAGCTACGCGATCTTCGACGACCAGCTTCGCGAGCGGGCGATGCAGAAGTTGCAGGTGACCAGTGCATTGCGCGACGCGTTGAACAACCGCGAGTTCGAACTGCACTATCAGCCCATCGTCGATGCGACAACCGAGCGAACGGCCACCTACGAAGCGTTGCTCCGTTGGCGCCACAAGGGCATGTTGCGGACGCCGGGCTACTTCATCGAGGTGGCGGAATCCAGTGACATCATCATCGATATCGGGGCCTGGGCCATCAACTCGGCGTGCCAGCAGTTGGCACAGTTCTGGCAGGAAACAGCGGACCGTCCCGCGGTCTCGGTCAATCTGTCAGCACGCCAGCTTCGCGACGAGAGCTTCGTCGATGTCGTCGCTGCAGCACTTGCCCAGAACCAACTACCGCCGTCTGCGCTGTGGCTCGAGCTGACCGAAACCGCACTCATCGACGACCACGATGTCGCTCTGACGATTTTGAACAGGTTGAGTTCGATGGGTGTGACGATCTGCCTCGACGACTTCGGGATCGGGTACTCCGCGCTGAGCAATCTGAACAAGTATCCGATCGACATCGTGAAAATCGACAAGAGCTTCATCGCCACGCTGGGTTCGGACAGCGCGCAGAACGCAAAAGATCGTGTCCTCGTCAACTCGATCGAAGCAATGTCGAATGCACTCGGCCTCGTCACGGTTGCCGAGGGGGTCGAGAGCACCGACCAGCGGCAGCAGGTACGCAATATCGGCTGCCGTTACGCACAGGGCTGGCTCTACGGTTTGCCGCAGCCGCGCTTTGCGCCCGCGACCACCACCGAGCCGATCGACGACCTCACCCACTGATCGCTGAGGTCGACGTGAGCCAACTCGTCAGTACGCGCCGTCGCTTCCGGCGACCGCACTGATGGTCTTCTTGATGATGAGCAGGTCGTGGATCATCGACCAGTTCTCGATGTAGGACAGGTCCAGCCTGATCGCTTCGTGCCACGACAGATCCGATCGACCGCTGACCTGCCACAAACCCGTGACGCCGGGCTTGACCATCAGACGCCGCCGAACGGTGTCGTTGTACTGCTCGACCTCACTTCGCAGCGGCGGCCGCGGGCCGACGACACTCATCTCACCGCGCAGCACGTTCAAGAATTGCGGTAGCTCATCAAGGCTGTACCTGCGCAGAAAGCGACCGACCGAGGTGACGCGTGGATCGTCGCGCATCTTGAAAAGCGGCCCTGCGCCGTCGTTCTCCTCCTGCAACGCGGCGACGTGTTTGTCCGCGTCGACGAACATGCTGCGGAACTTGATCATCTGGAACGGCTTGCCGTCGAGGCCGATTCGCTCCGACCGGTAGAAAACGGGTCCGGGGCTGTTGGTCTTCACCGCTATCGCGGCGGCGATCATGATCGGCGAGATCAGCAACGTGGCGAACGCCGCGAAGAAGAAATCGAAGGCCTTCTTGCCGAGCGAACGGGTCCGGTCGTATTGCGGCTTCTCCACGTGCAGCATCGGCATATCGGCGACCGGTCGGCTTTCGAGCCGCTGACCCGCAACGTCGACAACACCGGGGGTGACGATGAGATCGACACCGAGTGGTTCGAGATCCCAGACGAGCTTGCGGGTGTCACCGGGACCGAAATTGTCCGTGGCTGTCAGCGCAACTGTGTCGGCTCCGGTCAACTGGACCGTCTCGAGCACGGTTCGGTCGGTGCCAAGAATCGGGATGTTCAGGTCGCCGACTTCGATCGATGACACGTCCTCGGTCGGACCTTCGGGGGTGCAGATCCCGACGACGCGGTAGCCGGCGTGGGGTTCACGGGCGAAAGCCAATGCGGTAGCCCTTGCCGCGTAGTGACTGCCGACCACGAGTACCGACGTTTGGTACTGGTTGTTCGCCCGCATGCGGGTGGCGTATCGGCGCCAAGCTCGCCGATTGATCAGCAACGCTGCGATGCCGAGCGGGAACGCGATCGCCAGATATCCACGCGCCAGGTCGACTCGGGCAAGGAGAGCCACGATGGCGACGATGCCGAAAAGCCGGAAGGTCGCGGTCCAGATCCTGCGGTATTCCTCGGCGCCGCTGCCGATCACCTTGGTGGAACGAGTGTGAAAGATGGACAGGACTGCAAGCCAACCGACGATGATGACCGCAGACACGACCGCGTAGGAGACTTCGCGACCGAGCGAGAACAGCGAGGCGTCGCCGCTCAGACCGCCGAACCGAACGAACTGTGCGGTGAGGACGGCGCCGACGACAACAAAGAAGTCTGTGATGGCGAGACGATGGGCGTACTCGGCCTGCCAACGCTCACGTTCGGATTGCGCGAACGTCCGCGAGCTGCGATCGGTGTCGAACGCCGCTGATGCCATCTTGTTGCTCCTGAGAGTCTGGTCCCCGACCGGATGCCCAGGCCTGGGCGATCTGCAGTAACTATCCAGCAACACGCTGAACTTGTTACAGAGTTGCTTGCAATTGCTAGCAGTGATGTTTCGCACGCCTCGACACGGCAATTTTCACATGCATACCGGGATAAAATTGGGCAATGGTAGAACCTCGACGCATCGCACTCGCCCTCGGCAGCGGAGGGGCTCGTGGCTATGCGCACATCGGAGCAATCAACGAGCTGGAGAGTCGCGGCTTCGAGGTTGCGGGTGTCGCGGGATCCTCGATGGGCGCCCTGGTCGGTGGGGTTTATGCCGCAGGCAAGCTCTCCGAGTTCACCGAATGGGCGCTCTCGCTCACTCAGTTCGAAGTGATTCGGCTACTCGACCCCTCCATCCAGGTGGCAGGGGCGATTCGTGCAGAGAAGATCCTCGACCACATTCGCGAGATCCTCGGCGACATCACCATCGAAGAACTGCCGATGCCCTACGTCGCTATTGCGACCGACCTCGTCACCGGACGCGCCGTGTGGTTCCAGCGAGGTGCTGTGGACACCGCCATCCGAGCGTCGATCGCGATTCCCGGCGTCATCTCCCCACTGCTCACACATGGTCGCGTCCTTGCCGACGGTGGCATTCTCGATCCGCTGCCCGTCGTTGCGACGGCAGGCATCGACGCCGACCTCACGATCGGCATCAGTCTCAGCGGTGACGCTCCCGGCCATGACGACTGGGCGACCCCGGCCACTCCATCCGACCCTGGCGCTCTCAACGAGTGGGTCGGCAAAATCCGACGAAGCGCCGAGCAGCTCAGCGCGCCGGTCACCTCCGTCATCGAGCGTTTCGCGGCTACGTCCGCCGACGACGAGGACGAAAAGGCAAAGGCAGCTGTCGAATCAGCCGCCGAGACAGAGAACGATGAGTGGCCCAATCTGGGCCGACTCGACGTGATGAACCGATCGCTTGATGTGATGCAGGCAGCGTTGGCCCGCTATCAGCGTGCGGGTCATCCACCCGATGTCCTCATCGAGATTCCTCGCACTGCCGGTCGCACACTCGACTTTCACCGCGCCGAAGAGTTGATCGAGCTCGGACGTAACGCTGCCGCCAAAGCGCTCGACGACGCAGGTCTCACCGGACCAGCCGCCTCGACGAGTGCTGCCGAGCTCACCGAACCACAGGCCGTGGACGCCTGAGCGCGGTCAGGTACCCGTGTTTCGTTTGTGCCGATGCCACAGAGCGACGACCCGACCGGTCAGGAACAGCAGTAACAACGGGTAATACCCGGTTCGTGGAATCGCCACTGTGAGCACGAGGGCGACGACGAAGATCACGAACGTCGTCATCGCCTGTTTCGGTTCCGACGCCGCACCTGCTCGCAGAGCCGGATTTCGGGCGACCAGCCAGGCAAGCAATGCGAGCGCTCCGGCGCTCACCGCCATCGTGCCGACATACAGCGCTCGCGTGGACGTTTGCTCGGACGGGCTCGACGACGCGAGTGCAGTCGGGAACGGCAGAAATACGACGGTGAACGCCCACAACGTCAATGTCTGTGTCATCGGACCATCGAGATCGACCACATCGCGCAGAATCCGATGTTGCGCTTTCCAGAATCGGAAGATCACGAAGAAACTGAGCGCGAAGGCAAGAAGCTCGGGCGCGTGTTCGCGAACCAGCTCCACCGCGGAGCCCTTGTAGTCGGTCGTGAGATCGACGAGCGGCAGCACCAGCAGGGTGATGGCAATTGCGACGATCGCATCGATGAACGTCAGAAAGCGATCGACGTAGCGACTACGTCCGTCGGGCTCGGTCATCGCGCCAGCGTAAACGCCTGCGCGTAAGCCACCGGTCGATCGGCTGCCGCACCCCCGCGAATCAGACAAAACGTGCGCACGATGGTAAGTTTTGGCGCTGTCGGTAGTTGTGACAACCGCCACTATCACTTCGACACGACACTTCGTTCAACGTTGACGATCCCCCGAGCGAACCGCAGCCCGGGCAACCACTTGGAGTGGGCATGACTGACACAGATATTGCGTTCGAGCACGCGTCGGGAAAGAGCGTTCGCACCCTTCCCGAGGCCTTTCAGGAGACCGTCCGGCTCCAGCCGTCCAGCGTTGCGATTCGCACGCCCGGCGATGTCCAGACGATCACCTGGTCGGAGTACGCACAACGTGTCCAGGCGATCGCCGCAGGCCTGGCAGGGCTCGGCGTGAAAGCAGGCGACACCGTAGGCATCATGCTGCGCAACCGGCCCGAGTTTCACCTCGTCGACACCGCGGCGCTGCACCTCGGCGCGACGCCGTTCTCCATCTACAACACCAGCTCACCCGAGCAGATCGCCTACCTGTTCGGCAATGCCGAGAACACGGTGGTCATCACCGAGCAGGTGTTCCTCTCACAGATCAAGGCGTCCGGCGCGGCACTCGAACACATCGTCGTCGTGGACGGAACTGCCGAGGGTACGATCTCCCTCGCCGAGCTCGAATCGACCCCGGCTCCCGGCTTCGACTTCGAATCCGCCTGGCGTACAGTACAACCCGACGACCTCGCAACACTGATCTACACGTCGGGCACAACCGGACCGCCCAAGGGCGTCGAGCTGACACATCGCAGCATCATCGCCGAGCTGCTCGCGCTGAATCCGTACCTCGACGTCGGGTTCAACGATCGGATCGCGTCCTACCTGCCTGCCGCACACATCGCCGATCGGGTTTCCGCGCACGCGGCCAACCAGGTCCGCGGCATCCAGATCACCTCGGTCATCGATCCTCGCGAGATCGCTGCAGCACTTCCGGACACGCGTCCGACGATCTTCTTCGGTGTTCCGCGGGTGTGGCAGAAGGTCCGGACGGGCATCGAGGCCAAGCTGGCCGAAGAGCAGAGTCCGGTCAAGAAGAACCTTGCCGGCTGGGCAGTCGGTGTCGGCAAGAAGGCCGCACGACTCAACATCGAAGGCAAGAGCCTCGGACCTGTGCTCTCGGCGCAGCACAAAATCGCTGACACCCTTGTGCTTTCGAAGGTTCGTCACGCTCTCGGCCTCGACCAGGTGCAGCTCGCGATCTCCGGCGCGTCCGCGATCCCCGTCGAGGTGCTCGAGTTCTTCCTCGCCATCGGCATCCCTGTCCAGGAGGTGTGGGGCATGTCGGAGTCGTGCGGTGGCACGACACTGACCGACCGCGAAAATCCGAAGATCGGAACCGTCGGCAAGGCACTGCCCGGTATCGAGCTCAAGCTCGGTGCGGACGGCGAACTGTTCATCCGCGGCGCCGCCGTGATGCGCGGTTACCGCAAGCAGCCCGACAAGACCGCCGAAACGCTCGACGCGGACGGCTGGTTGGCGACCGGCGACATCGGCACGATCGACGACGAAGGCAACGTCAAGATCATCGACCGCAAAAAGGAACTGATCATCAGCGAGTCGGGCAAGAACATGTCGCCGACAAACATCGAGAACGCGATGAAGGCGGCGACGTCGCTCATCGGCCAGGTTGTCGCGATCGGCGACGACAAGCCGTACATCTCGGCGATCATCGCGCTCGACCCCGATGCCGCTGCGGCGCGAGCAAAGGCGTTCGACACACCGAATGCCGACATCGCGACTTTGGCTGCCAGAGAAGAGATCCGCAAGGAGGTCGCGGAGGCGATCCGAGCAGGCAACGCCAAACTGTCTCGCGTCGAGCAGATCAAGAGGTTCGTCATCACCGACACGGCATGGGAGCCGGGCGGTATCGAGCTGACACCGACGATGAAACTCAAGCGCAAGCCGATTGCGGAGAAGTACGCCGCTGCAATCGTCGATCTCTACGACAAGACTCCGCCGGCGTCCGTGGTCGACCTTCGCTAGCCGTCACCAAGCATCGAATCGGGTCGGTGTGCACTCTCCGAAGAGTGCACACCGACCCGTTTTCGTGCACGCCGACCGACCGCGGATCCATAATTGGACGATGTCCGACGAGGCGTTTCCCGATGTTCGCTGGGGTCGTGACCGGCCCTGGCTCAACAAACCGATCACAGCGTTCACGTCGTCACGGTCGGGTTCGTGGATCTTCCGCAAACTTGTGCCGTACGACCACAAGGTGCTCGTCCGAAGTCGAGGTCGCTACACGATCCTCGGGCCGGTCGGTGTCCCACTCCTGTTGCTCAACACGGTCGGTGCGAAGTCCGGCGAACGCCGGACGAACCCGCTCACGTACATGCGCGACGGCAATCGGATCTACCTCGTAGGCAGCAACTTCGGACAGGAGAAGCATCCGGCCTGGTCGTGGAATCTGCTCGCGAACCCGGACGCATCGGTGAGCATCGGCGGTGTCGAGATACCAGTCACCGCCACTCAGCTGCACGGGGACGAGAGGGAACGCGCATTCGCGCAGTTCGTCGACTTCACAACGACGTACGAGAACTACACCGGACGCACCGACCGTGACCTGCGGGTCTTCGCTCTGGACCGACGGTAGGACCGACGCTGCACTCCGCTACCATCGAAACCGTCCATTGAAAAATGGCACAGTCGAAGTTGTGGCCGACGTTGCGAGGTGACGGTGTGACCCCCTCTCTACCGCCGCGCAAGCCTGCGCATCCGAGTCCGGTTGCCGTTGCTCTCGACAACATTCGCAAGGCGCCGCGTCGGGTCCGTCGTCAATCTCGCGATGCAATCGGCGGCGCGGTCGCTCAGTTGCTCGATTTGGCTCTGCTGCAACCGGATTCGAACAGCAGCGGCGAGTACCGCATCGACGATCTTGCCCGACTGTCCGGCACGACGACCCGCAACATTCGCGCCTATCGGGAACGGGGACTGCTGCAGCCGCCTCGCAGGGTCGGGCGTCTTGCCCTGTTCGACGATTCGCACCTCGAACGGTTGAAGCTCATCTCGTCGATGCTCGATCGGGGATACAACATCACCCACGTCCGCGAGATGCTCACCGCGCTGGAAGACGGCAAGGAACTTGCCGATGTGCTCGGACTCCAGGAAGCACTCGTCAAGAAGTGGTCCGAGGACGAGCCGGAAGAGCTGAGCGTCGACGCCGTTCGGCGACTCGCAGGAGACCAGCACAGCCTCGACCGTCTCGTCTCACTCGGGTTGGTCAGCCTCGACGGAGACAAGGCCATCGCCGCCCGCCCAAAATTACTGCGCGCATTCGAGGCGATGCGTAACTACGGGATGGCAATGGACAAGGTGATCGACGTCCACGAGGAGGTGTCGCCGTCGATCGACGAGATCAGTCGCACACTCGTGGATGCCGGCGCTCAACAGGTGGCGAGGCGCTTCGACCCTGCCAAGCCCCGCGGCGAGGCCGATCTGACGGATCTGGCGAGCATGCTCGTCGAATTCCGAACGCTTGCGGTGAGTTCTGTAACTGCGTCCCTTGCGATTTCGATCGAGCGAACGATCGAAACCGTCGTAGGGAACTACCTCGCGGACCTGCTGGAGAAACAATCCGAGCACGAGGCCGGCTGAGAGCTATCGCGAACAGATCGGGGTAGCTTTCAGTCCATGGTTATCGGAACGATCGCCGAACTGTGGCGCTACCCGGTCAAATCGATGGGCGGCGAGCAGTTGCCCGAAGCGCACATCACCGAGCGCGCACTTCGAGCCGACCGGCTGTGGGCAGTGCGGGACCTGGAACTCAGCGCCGTCACCACCGCCCGCCGCTTACCCTCGTTGCTCGGCTGCTCGGCCCGTTTCGTCGCCGAACCGCCTGCCGACGCGGGGCCGGGGAACGTCGCCGACGTCGTCGTTACCTTTCCCGACGGTGCAACCGTCACGTCGACGGACAGCGAGCGGATGGACGCGAAGCTGAGCGAACTGACCGGCAAGAACGTCTCGCTGGTGTCGCTACCGCCGACCAGTGACAAAGGCGCCTACCGAGGGGTCCGCCCCAACAACGCCGACATCCGGCGGCAATTCGCAATCGAGGACGCCGACGAGCTTCCTGATCTATCGATGTTTCCCATCCGAAAACTGGCCGAGCTCGCCCTGTTTGCTACTCCCATAGGCATTTTCGCCGATGCTTACCCGTTGCACGTGCTCACCACCGCGAGCCTCGCGACGATGGCGGGACACGAGCCGAACGGCAACTTCGACACCCGACGATTCCGGCCCAACGTCGTCATCGACACCACCGCTGCCGACGGACTTGTCGAGCAGGGCTGGCTCGGCGGCATTTTGCGAGCGCCAGGTGCCGCGATACGCGTGGAGATCCCGACCGTGCGATGTTCGATGCCGCTACGCGAGCAACAGCACTACGGACTCGACGCCGATCCGAGCGTTGTGCGAACGGTATCCAGGCATGCCGACAGATGCTTGGGTGTCTACGCGGACGTCGAGGAATCAGGTCGGCTGCGGCAGGGCGACTCCGTGTCGTTCGAACCGCCTGCAGCACGAGGCGGCCTCGAGTCGACGGTCGGACGACTGGCCGGGCGGCTCAAACGCAACGCGCTACGCGCCGGAAATCGCGTGCTGCCCGGGTAGCTCAGGCCTCGAGCCGTGCCCGGATGACGGCTAGTCTCTCCTGCAGTTCCGCCTCGTTGATAATTCCTCGCTCGACAAGCGAATGTGCAAGCGCGACAAGCTGATTCTCCGGGTAGGGCAGGTCGGCGTAGACCGTCGCCGACAGAGCATCTTCCTCGTCGCGCCTGTCCTTGAAGTTCGGTATATCGGCTTCGCAATTCGAGCGGTCGAGCGCGTCGCAGATTCCGTCGAGACTGGTTTTCCACGGCGGTACGGGGTTGGTCACGCCGTACTTGGCTGCCATCCGTGGCCAGACCTGGTTGCGTTCCACGATCGCCTGCAGCGGCGCGATGTCGTGTGGCGTACTCATATGTTCTCCCTCCGCTACGGGATGGGATGGATCGCCGGACGGGTGTAGGTGATGACGTTGGTCGTCACGCCTGCCTTCGGCAGCGCAACGCCGATCAGGCAGTCACGCGTGACGATTTCGGCGAGCTGACTCTCGTCCCAGCCGTCGGTGCCCTCCGGGCGCATCGGCATCACCATAAATCTGTGCTTCTGATTCGAATCCTGCACGCGCACAGCAACACCCTCGGGCAGTACCAATCCGAATTCGGAAAGAACCTGGCGCGGCCAGCGAACCAGACGCCGCCGATAGTTCGGTGTGCGATACCACTCAGGCGAATTGCCGAGGATCGGTCGCGGGTAACACGAGCACAACGCACACACGATCACGTTGTGGACGTCAGGTGTGTCCTCGAGGATCGAGAAGGCGGTGAAATCGCTCGGGGTGCCGAAACCTGTCGGCTCCAGCCAGTCCACGCCGACCTCTTTGCTCGCGGTCATCGGTTCGCGCAGCGCCAAGGCCTTGAAGTCGGGATCTACCCACGCCCGTGCAACGAGGTTTGCGGCCGGAGTTGGTCCGATCTGTTCGGCGAACTCGGTGAACCGCCGATGTTCCTCGGCGGTGAAGATGCCTTTTTCGATGCACAGTTCACGCAGCGCGATCTCCAGCACTTCGAAGTCTGTGATCTCGTCGACCATCGGAGCGACAGTGCGAGTGTGGTCATGGTCGTGATCGTGGCCGGACATGAAATCCCTTTCTGAAGAGGGCAATCGGTGCGGACTAGGTCGCCGGAACGAGCCAGCGTTCGGGGATCTCGGTACGCAGAACGTCGTTGTCGGGTCCGGTGTAGTCGTCCCACAGGGTCGCCATGTCGAACTTGACGACGTAGAACCACTCGGGTTTGGCGTCCTGTCGGTCCCACGTCTCGTCCTCGGGAGCTGGACTCTCGTAGGCGAGCGCGGCGATCTCCCCTACCGCGCCGCGCACGTATTCCGGTGTGCGCGTGTAGAAAAGGGCAGGCAATTCGCGTACCAGCACCGGATCGCCGACCTTGAATCGCGCTTCGCCGGCTTTGCCCGCGAAGATCTGCGGGTCACCCTTGCCGACCGCGTGGATGTGATGGGTATTGCGCTTGACCGCGGAACCGTCGCCCTCGCTCTTCGGCTTCGCCTCTAGCGTCTTTCCCTCCATGCCACCCTCGTAGCGTGCCTGGACCTCGAGCATTCGTTCGCTCAGTTCGGTGAGTCCGATGTATTGCTTCTCGGCAAGCACTCGCGCGACGGCGAGCAGCCAACGCCCGTAGTAGGGAAGGCCGAGGTACATCGCCCGTCCGAGGTCGACGTTGCCGATCCGACGGCGCTCCTCCGAGAGCCAGATCCCCCGCCACGCAAGCACTTCGCAGATCACGTAGGTGTTGTGTTCCCAGATCTCGTATTGCTTGTTCTCGTAGCGCATCGGAGCGTCCGGTTCGCCGCCCACATCGTGGTCGGTCTTCAGATAGGCCCAGATGCGCTTGTGGTCGAGGAGATCCGGAGTCGGCGCATTCGGCAACTCGGGATAAGAAGACTTGAGCCGGGCTACGAGATCCAAGGCTGCTGCGCGTTCTTCCGCCGTACTCATGGCGGCTCCCTTCGACACGGGAACTAACTTGACGTCGCAATAAATGTAGATCTTGATGCCGTGGTGCGTGTCCTTTCAGGCAAATTTGCACGGTAGACGGCTCCGCCGCTCGTGAGTCTTTTCGGCGCTCCCGCCCGCCGAAAAGACTCACGAGCACGGAGTGCCCTACGGCATACCGGTCACCTCACGTACTACGGTCTGGCTATGTCTGACACAGGCTTCGGCGACTTCGAGTTCGAGCGCAAGTTCTTCGTGCACGAACTCCCGAGTTCGGCGGCCGCCGATCCGACGCCCGCGTTGATCGTGCAGGCCTACCTCTTCGCAGCTGACGGCTATGCGGTTCGAGTCAGAGTGCAGGGCCCCGCGCCTGCCGAGCTACCGGAGACCCCCGGCGACCTCGTCGACGCTCTCGGCGAAGCGGCATTCGGAACCATGGCCGCGAAGGGGCCTGCCATCGGTGGCACACGGTACGAAGCCGAACGCGAACTCGACGGACTCGTCGCCGGACAAATCGTGCGCCGCGCAGAGCACGTCATCGCCAAGGTTCGATATTCGCTGTGGATCGATGAGGACGGCTGGATCCTCGATCGCTTCCTCGGTACCAACGCGCCCCTTGTCGTCGCCGAGGTAGAACGCAGCGGACCCGTCGTCGACCTGCAGATTCCCGCGTTCTGCGCGACCGAGATATCCGAGGACGAACGATTCAAGAACGAGCGCCTCGCCTACCAGCCCTACGGCGAATGGGCCGAGGCGTACCGCCGAGAGCTCGCGCTCGTGGGACCCAAATTCGTCCACTCGCTCGGCGAGAACCGACTCAGCGAGAGCTGAAAGTCCGGCGGCTGTGCGGTCACTGAATCGGCCGCTATTCGGGTCGCGACGGAATACAGTGAGACGATGCCCGAGGTCCACGATCTCGGCGGTCGCGCCGAACACTATGGACCTGTTCCCCACGATGCCGACGAGCCGCCGTTCCACCAGCGATGGGAGGAGCGGGTCTTCGGCATTGTGTCGGTCCACATGACGGCGATGAGCAAGCCCGTAGACGAGTTCCGATTCGACATGGAGCAGCTCCCACCCGAGCAGTATCTGCCGTCCTACTTCGGGCGATGGCTCGCTGCATTCGAGAACGGCCTCGTCCGCGACGAACACCTGAGAGCAGGGGAACTCGACGCACTTGTGCGTAATCCGCAAGCGGCACAGGGCAATACGCGGCCGCGAGTTCGCACGATGCTGACCGCTACGGCACTGCGCGCCTCGACCCGACCCACCATGCCTGCGTGGATCTGCACCTATGTACTCCCCCGGCAATTCGGCGCCGCACGACGGAGTCGAAACAAACCGGAATTCAGTGTCGGTGACAAGGTTCGGGTGCGCGCGCGACGCGGTGGGCACACCCGGCAGCCTGGCTACGTGACGGGCAAGGTCGGAGTCGTCGTCGCGAATTTCGGTTCAGCGGTCTTCCCCGATGCTCGGGCGGTCGGTCGGCGCGAGCCGCCGCAACATTTGTACACAGTCGAGTTCACCGGGCGAGAACTCTGGGGTGACGCTGCCGAAGCAGGGACCAGCGTGCTCATCGAGCTCTACCAGCCGTATCTGGAGGGCGCTTGACCACCGACGACGCCCACATCGCTGCCCGCGTAGAGGCTTTGGAAGAGCTTCTCGTCGAGAAAGGTCTGCTCGACAGAGCTTCGGTCGATCGATTGATCGATCACTTCACGGTCAACTACGGACCGCTCAACGGTGCGAAGGTCGTTGCGCGCGCCTGGATAGACGACGAATATCGAAAACGACTCTTGACCAACGGAACCAAAGCGATCGCCGAGTTCGGCTTCGGCGGTCCCGAAGGTGCCCACCTGACGGTCGTCGAGAACACGTCGTCGGTCCACAACGTCGTCGTGTGCACATTGTGCTCCTGCTATCCGTGGCCCGTGCTCGGACTGCCGCCAGGCTGGTACAAGTCCGCGGAGTACCGATCTCGTATGGTCGCTACCCCGCGTGCTGTGCTCACCGAAATGGGACTCGCGGTGTCTGCCGATGTTGCAGTGCGCGTGTGGGACAGCAGCGCCGAGACGCGATACCTTGTCCTCCCGATGCGCCCTTCGGACACCGGCGACATGACGGAAAGCGAACTGGCAGAGCTGGTTACCCGCGATTCGATGATCGGCGTTGCAGCTGCGCGCGAGCCGGGCCGATGAACGTTGCGATCCCTGTCGACGTGACGGGTCCGGCGGCACCGCCACGATCGAACGGCGAACTCGTTTTCGACGCTCCTTGGCAGCAACGCGCGTTCGGCGTTGTGTTTGCGTTGACAGAGTCGGGAGCGATCGAGTGGTCGCGCTTTCGCGATGGACTGATCACCCGCATCGCGCAGTCTGCCGACCGGCCGTACTGGCGATCATGGGCAATGGCACTGGAGGACGCCCTAGCCGCGGCGGACCTGTTGTCGGTCGGCACCATCGATGAGCGTCAATCCGCGCTGGTCAGCGACCACCCCGACCACGATCACGGTTAGCCACGTCACACGCTCGACTTGATGTGACGAACACAACATTCGATCGGGGAAGACCTGGCCACCCGCGGGCGTTAACAATTGCAAGCAGTTGTTGCAACGACGCGCGACTTCGCGGAGGAGCCCAGATGATGATCCCCACGCTGACCGAATTGACGCGACACCGTGCGCAGTCGAAGCGAGAGCGTTCTCGCCGACGCGCCGAGGCGATGCTGCGCCACCCGTCCGCCGGACTCGACATCTCGCACGCCCCCGAACTCGAAGTCGCTGAGGGCTTGTTGCAACGCCAACTCGTAGACGGAGAGATCGACCCAGCTTCCTACCGCGCCGAAATGCGCCGGTTGGCCGTTCTAGCCAGGTAGCCCCCCGAACACCACGTCAGGCCCGGTACACGTACCGGGCCTGATCTGTGTCGTCAGGTCCAGTCGGCACGAACGCACGTCAACCGGCCCCACATATACACATTGACGTATATATGCGTTCGTGTATATGCTCTCGGCATGTATCCAGCGTTGACCGCACTCGCTGAGCCGAACCGCTTGCAGATCGTGGAGCTACTTCGCGACGGCCCGCGGTCGGTCGGCGAGATCGTCAAACAACTACAGCTTTCCCAGCCGCAGATATCGCGACATCTCCGAATCCTCCACGAGGCAGGCCTTGTGGAGGTGCAGCCGCAGGCGCAACAGCGCATCTACAGGCTCCACGGTCGAGCTTTCAAGGACCTCGATGAATGGATAAGCACATTCCGTGTCGTATGGGAAGAGCGCCTCGACGGTTTCGAAAACTATATGAAGACAATCCAAGCGGAAGACCGATGACTCAATTCCGAACTCGATGGAACTTTCAGAATGGGTGGCGGCTATGACCGAAACAAATATCGTCAAAAACAGGAAGACCCGACAGCTCGTCATCGAACGAGCGATCGACGCCCCTGTGAATCTCGTCTGGCAGGGCTGGACTCAGCGTGAACATATCGCCAACTGGTGGGGACCGACCGCCTGGACTACGACCATTTACGAGATGGATGTCCGACCACAAGGGACCTGGCGCTACAGCCTGCACGCCGATGCAGACCCGACGAACAAGACGTGGTGCAAGGCGATTTACCACGACGTGGTCGAAGCCAGTCGGCTCGTGTACACCGATTCCTTCACCGATCCCAACGGAAACGTCGAGCCCGGTACCGAGATGCCGACAACTGTGACTTTCACATCGGATGGAAATAAAACGAATGTTGTTGTCTGCACACAGTTCACGTTGCTTTCCGCGCTGGACGCAGCCGAGCAGAACGGCATGATCGATGGCTACGTCGAAACACTCGACAGGCTCGAATCTCACGTCGAAACGTACACAAGGGAGCAATGACGATGGCCACGGAACAAGGAACTGTCACCTCGCAAGACGGCGCCACCATCGCTTACGAGCTGTCCGGCCAGGGCCCCGTGATCGTGCTGGTAGCCGCCGCACTATCCGATCGGTCCGACACAACCAAATTGGCGAAACTACTCAGTGCCAATTTCACAGTAATAAACTATGACCGGCGCGGTCGTGGCAAGAGCGCTGACACCAAACCGTACAGCCCTCAACGTGAAATCGAGGACATCGCGGCACTTATTGCGGCAGGCGGTGGTTCGGCTGCACTTTTCGGGAGTTCGTCCGGCGCTGTTCTTTGCCTCGACGCGGCTACGAGCATGGACAATACCGTCACGAAAGTCGCATTGTTCGAGCCGCCACTGATCCTCGACGACAGCCGCCCACCGGTTGGCGACGCTTTTACACAAGCCGTCACGGAGGCTCTGAATGCCGGCAACGCAAGCAAAGCCGTAAAACTGTTCATGGGAAAGGCACTCGGAGTTCCGGCTTTCGGCGTAATCATGATGCGCTTTATGCCCGGCTGGTCCAAGATGGTCGCAATGGCTGCAACGCTGCCCTACGACCTGAATATCGTGAGCGGTATCCAAGATGGCAAGCCATTGCCGACCGACCGTTGGAAGGTAAATGTGCCTACGCTCATTCTTACGGGCCAGAAGAGCGAGCAATTCTTCCACACCGGCGCAGCTGCCCTCGCCGCACTGCTTTCCGATGCGACACACAAGATCCTGCCCGGCGTACACCACGGTTCCGTCGTCATGTCGCCGAAGTCGGTAGGCGAAGAATTGACGGCATTCTTCAAGAGCTAGCCTCGATCTTTCGTGAGTCCCGCGTGCTGTCCTGAGCGGTTTCGGATTGGGTGTTT
>NZ_JBIMSN010000148.1:0-13778 GCF_043944905.1 Antrihabitans spumae | reverse complement strand
CGCCGAAAACACTCGCCGCTTGACTCTTAAAGCCTAGGGATGTCTCACGAGGCGCGGAGCGCCCTCAGTCCGTGAAGGTGATCCGAACGGAGATCGGATTCGTCTGCAACGCCCGAAATGTGTACCCGGCGAGTGCGCTGGCGATGCGGTTGTCGGCGAAGGTGCGTGCCCGAGCGTCGACGTCGTCGTCGGGTACGAACTCCGCATTTCCGCTACGCCATTCGTCGCCTCTGCGAAGTCGAACGCGCGGGTCGGCGGTGATGTTGCTGCCCCAGCCCGAGCGGCGACCGTGCTGCGAGATCACCCAGGCACCGGTCGCGTCGACGGAAACCGACACCGGCACCCGCCGGACCTGGCCAGTCTTACGACCGGTTGTCTCCAACTCCGCCATGATCGTCGAGCGGACCCCGACCTTGTCGAGAGCCGCGACGAGTGGATTGGCCACGTAGCGGCCGACCCCTCGTTCGAATCGGAATTTCAGTGGTGTTGCCATGTCGTCCTCCAGGTCGGTTGGTCAGCCACGTTTACGGGTGAACGCGCCGACGCCGTTGCGGTTGAGCATCGAGGTCGCCGTTCGCCACCACTGCCGATCGAGATCGGGTTCGAGCCCGTCGGCAAGCCTGTGCAGTTGGTCGGTGTGCCATTGCAGATCGAGAGCGCCGTCGAGGGCCTTGAGATCCGACACCAGACCGAGCGGCCCCCGCAGACCGAATTCGACGGACGGCGAGACCAGCTTCTCGCTGCGCGATTCCAGGATCACCGCGGCGGCGTCGGGGATTGTGCAGGTTGGTCGTCCGAGGCCCACGAGGTCGCAGTCGCCACCTGCAACGGCCGCTGCCATCGCAGTCCGCGAACGGAATCCGCCAGTGACGGCAAGAGCCACGTTGCCTGCAACCTCTCGCACAGTCTTGGCGTAGTCGAGGAAGTACGCTTCGCGTTCGAGCGTGCTCGCCGATGCGGACTTTCCCATCATTGCCGGGGACTCGTAACTGCCGCCGCTGATTTCGATCAGGTCGAGGCCCTCTTGCGACAGGGCGGCGACGACATCGCGCGACTCGTCTTCGGAGAATCCACCACGCTGAAAGTCTGCCGAATTCAACTTGATTCCGACGGCGAACCCGGGGCTCACACATTTGCGTATGGCACGAACGATCTCGAGCAGAAACCGCATCCGCCTCGCCGGGTCGCCACCCCATTCGTCTGTACGTTGATTCGCGAGCGGCGAAAGAAACTGTGCCACAAGATAACCGTGCGCTCCATGGATCTGCACACCCGAGAAGCCTGCAGTCTCGGCAACGACCGCCGTCGTCGCGAAACGCTCGATGATGTCTTCGATCTCGGCGGCGGTGAGTGCACGAGGCGTCATGGCACCTGGCACCTTCGCCGCTATTGCACTCGGACCGACAGGACGCTTCCGCGCAGTCAGCGGATTCGCTTGTCTACCTGGATGATTGATCTGCATCCAGAGTGGTGCACCGCCATCCTGTGCAGACTTGGCCCAGCTGCTCAGACCCTCCAGATCACGTTCGTCTTCGACGACGACGTTGCCGGGCTCGCCGAGTTGGGTCCGGTCGACCATCACGTTGCCGGTGACGATCAGGCCGTAACCGCCGTCGCCCCAGCGCCGAAACAGGGTTTCGAGACGATCCGACGGCCCGTTCCCTCGTCCACCGAGTGCCTCACTGAGAGCCGACTTCATCATGCGGTTCCGAAGAATCTGACCGCACGGAAGTTCGAGCGCATCGTTGAGTGTGGCTACTGTCGCCTCTTGTGCTGCCATGACTCCCTCGTCGACACTCGTCTATGCGTGACAGCTCGTCACGCTTGCTTGCGACGGTAGTAGAACGATCGGTATACGGCAAGTGCGAGCACCGGAAGTTCACTCGAAGAGGAGACGACGTTGACGGAGCACGAGCCCGCGGTAACGCTGCAGCGCATCGGCCGCACAGCCCTCATCACGCTCAACCGCCCGGATGCGATGAACGCCGTCGACGCCGCGCTGTCGATCGCGCTCGGTAACGCGGTCGCCGAACTCGCCGCAGACCCGGAGCTTCGAGTCGGCGTCGTCACCGGTGCGGGTCGGGCGTTTTGCGCAGGAGCCGATCTCAAATCACTCGCATCAGGCCAGAACATCATGGACAGCGACCACCCGGAGCGTGGCTTCGCAGGCTTCGTCAAGCATTTCATCGACAAGCCGATCATCGCCGCTGTCAACGGTTTTGCTCTCGGCGGTGGCACCGAGATCATGCTGGCATCCGACCTCGCCGTCGTCAGTGCCGAAGCAAAACTCGGTCTGCCCGAGGTGAAGCGCGGACTAGCTGCGGCGGCGGGTGGACTGTTGCGGCTGCAGCGCCAGATTCCGCTCAAGCTCGCCTTGGAAGTCGCGCTGACGGGCGATCCGATCGACGCCGACACCGCACTGCGATGGGGACTTGTCAATCGCGTCGTCCCGGCGGATCAGGTCGTCGAAACCGCGCTTGCGCTGGCCGAGAAGATCGCAGCCAACGCTCCCCTGTCCGTACAGGCGTCCAAGCGAATCATCTACCGCAGCGCGGAGTTCGGTTCGGAATGGAAAGACGACATCTGGGCCATGAGCATGCAGGAACTGGGTCCGGTGCTGATGAGCAAAGACGCAAGGGAAGGTCCGCGGGCCTTCGCCGAGAAACGCGAACCCAAGTGGCGGGGCATCTAGACCGAACGCGACGAACGGGCCATCAGGGCTCACTTTCGGCAAAAATATGACCACTGGTGACCCGTTCGATCCGATCGAATGTGCAGACGGCCGACCGTTCCAGATACACTCGCGCCCGTGTGAAGCACACTCGCCTTCGTAGCTCAGGGGATAGAGCAACCCTCTCCTAAAGGGTAGGTCGCAGGTTCGAATCCTGCCGAGGGCACCAAAGTAGTTTGTTTCAAACCTGCGCCACGAGGCGCAGGTTTTTGTGTATCTGGACCCAGGATCTCGGACAGGGTAGGCGTCCCTTCTGAAACACGCTGGTCAGCGGCCAATTCGGCATGTTGCTTCGCTGCCTCGGCGACCTCTGCACTCATCAAGGTCTTGAACGGTTCTGCGAGTTCCGTGCGAACTACCTCGTCCTCTACGAAGACGTGCGTGAAGAGAGCTTGGTTAAATAGGCGCCGCTGATAGTGCCCGGCTGCCGCGTATCCCCGGTCGCAGTTTACGGCGTAGTTGATCGCTTGCTTCAGGCACTTCTCGAACCTGTCGAACTGGATCGTTGTTGCGCTAAGGCGGTCTTCGATCCCAGCGAGTTGACGAGCAATCCGATCTTGCTCGGTCTTGAGAAGATCGAGCGGTACGGCTCCTGCGTAATGGGCCTGCAGGAGTCTGAGCCGTTCGCTTGTCAGTCGATCTTTCTGGACAGTCAGCTCACGATTGTCCGCGTCGGCGGTCGCTCGGAAGCTCTGCAGGTCATCAGATACGACTGCCTCGATCTGATCTGCAAGCTTCGGGTCGAGCCGGACCGATTCGTAGTGTTGTTCAATCCGTTCCTCGACCAACGTGATCAAGACCGCGCGCTGGGTGCAGTCGTGCGTCTTTTGATGTCGCCCAAGGCAAATGAAGTACGGATACACCGTTCCGTAGCGGTTCTTGGCATTCGTCACGATCATCCGGCTGCCGCAGCCGCCGCAGAATAACGAAGATTTGAGGTAGTGCGGGTGTTCGCGCTGCTTCTCCCCCGTCGCGTGCGACTGAAGCACGTCTTGCACTTGCTCCCACGTCACGACGTCGATCAGCGGTTGGTGTCGGCCCGGATAGGTAACGCCGCGGTAGGTAACTTCGCCCTTGTAGTACGGCGCGGTAAGGATCTTGTGCAGGGAGTTGTATTTGATCGCGCGTCCAGGCGTTCGCGGCGTCGGACGAGTCGTCAGCCCTCGTCTCTCCAGTTCGGCGGCAAGGCTTTTGAGCGTCCAGTCCCCTGTTGCGTAGGCGAGAAACGCCCAGGTAATCAGCTGCGCCCGCTCCGGATCGATATCGACGGTGCGTACTTCGCGTCCGTCTGGGTTGTCACGCCGAACGTTCCGATAGCCGAGGGGCGCTTTGCCTGGTGTCCCGCCGGTTTTTGCCTTTTGCTCCATGCCTTTGTTGACTTCGTGAGCAAGGTTGCGCGAGTAGAACTCGGCGATCGAACTCATGATGCCGTGCATGAGCATCCCGCTTGGCGTCTCATCGATGTTTTCGGTCGCCGATACCAGTTCGGCTCCGGCCTGACGAATCGCTAGGTTGATCTCGGCGTCGTCAAGGCGGTTACGAGCGAGCCGGTCGACCTTGTGCACGATCACGTAATCGACACGGTTCTCACGAATGTAGGTCAGCATTTCTCTCAGTTTGGGGCGATCGGCCGTCTTCGCCGATTCGCCGCGATCAGAGAACTCTTCGACGACAATCGCGCCAATCGTCTCCGCCTTTCGCCGATTCGCCAGGCGCTGCGCTGGGAGCGAGTAGCCTTCTGGATCGCCGTCACGTTCGGCTTGTTCCTTCGTGGAAACCCGGATGTAGGAGACGGCAGATTTTGCCGCCGCGCCACTTGCTGCCGGTTCCAGGACTGCTTGGCTCATGCCGACATCTCCTCTAACTTCAACGGGGCAAACCCTTTTCGTGTGCTCGGCGTCGCCACACCTTGCGGGTATGCGCCGTGTCGGTCGGACCATCGTGCTCGGTCCTCGATCAGTCCGGTCTGCCGAAGCCGAACCTTGATTGCCTGTTGGCTGACTTGGAACAGCCGTGCGAGTTCGGCTGGTCGCTGAATCCCGTTGCCCCAGGCGCGTTTCAGCAATCGGCGCGGGACAAGCAGGCAGCCCGCGAAGTAGTCGGCGGCGTGTTCGCCTTGCATGTCGGCCGAGACACGGGCGGTACCGCGGTAGAGGCTGTCGCGGCGGCCGTGGTCGATGATGTGTTTGTACTCGTGTGCCAACGTGAAGCGGCGGCGAAGCCACGAGTCGGCTCGGCTGAGCTGAATCACCCAAACGCCATTCCGTGTGTCCCAGAAACTTGCGCCCGATACAAGGCTGTCGGTGTTATCGATCCGAATCTTCGGCAACTCCGTGATCAGCTGACCGGGTATCGGTCCGTCCGTGAGGGCGTGCAGTTCGAGCAATTTGTTGGCTTGTAATTCGGCGATGCGGAGAGCTTCGGTAAACGTGACCGTCTCCCGGTTCGGAATGACCGATCGGAGGCTCGCCAACACACTTCTCGTCGCGCTGGTGTGGGTTCGTTGGTTGTTCATGGCATCGCCTCCTTTGTCCCGAATTGGGGTTAAATAGTTCGTCCTACATAGTTATTCGTCTTCTCCACGCATCGGCCCGCTGCTACGGTCGAACGAGATACCGTGCTTGCGGGCGATGTCGTCGAAGTGGGCTTCGATCTCGGCAACGGCATCGGACGGGAGTTCGCCGTACTTGGTGCGCAGGTAGGGCCGAATGGTTGGAAGTTCGGTTTTCGGCACCCATCCCGCCGCCGCGAACAGGTCGCTGGTTGGAATACCCAGCGCGTGCCCGATCGCCTGCAACACTTCCGCTTTGGGATTAGCGCGCTGGCCTTCTTCGATGCGCCATACGCTGCTGACGTTGATGCCGGCTCGTTTGGCGACCGCTGCGGTCGACAAGCCCTGCTGCTCGCGGGTGGTCCGTAGCAGCTGGGCGATGGTATCGATCTGTTCTGGCGTCATTGTTGTTGTCTCCGTTCGTATTTCCTATTGTACGAATGTTTATTGCCCTGGGGCAATGGTTCTGCACAATTCCACAACACCCGAATACGTTGGGCAGCAAAGGCTTTCCTACGACAAGGGCGCCAAAACGGCAACGACGTGATGTGAAGTTGTCTACGCTCGTTCGTCGAACAGCCAGACGCCGCCATCGCCCGTCTCGTAGGCGTTGATGTCGCCTTCGAGGTACAGGTCGCGCGCCAGCGCTTCCGTGTCGATCCGAACGTAGGGCCGCAGATTCGCGGGCACGTGTTTGTCGAGTTCGGATTGGTAGCCGAGATCGTCGATGAGCTGATCGGCGTAGTCCTGCAAGGAGTCGTAGCGGCCGAGGAAGGCGGTTTCGAAGTGGTCGAACAGTTCAGGGTCACTTTCGTGAACGTCCGCCCAGGCGGCGAAGGCGTAGCCATGCTCGGCGACGCCACGCGCAATCCGGGCCACGAGGCTGATGCTGTCGTATTCGTGGATCTGGACGGGTCCAAACTCGTCGTAGTCGTGAATCGCGAACTCTTCGGCGATTTCACCCTGATCCGGGCGGTGCATCGGCGACGTCGCCAGCATCGCTTGGATGTCGGTGTGGATATCGTCAGCGTCGCGGGCGGCATCGAGCCAGACGCCGTGCAAGTAGCCGTTGTTATAGGCGCTGAGGCAGGCGACGTAGATCCGCGGCGTCGGCGTTGGTTCGGTCTCCCGGTGTACTTCGCGCTCAGGGTTTGCCTCGTTGCCGGGTTGTTCATGGCCTGAATTATGTTGTGGCTGTTGTTCATTCATACTCACCTCCTTTCGGTGCTGTACTAAATCTCAATATTGGGAGCGGGGTTGGATTGCGCTCGGATCAGCAAGGTCTTGGTTTTGCGGGACCGGGCGGATAGCAGAGAGCGGGCGTACCACTCATCTGCCATCCGCTGGTCCTTTCACACCGGGTGGCGCTGAGACTGGCTCAGCTGTCCGGTGACACCTCACCCGCCTTTGCCCGACGCGGTGCCCGCGGTCTGCCGCTGGTCTCGTTCGAACTATCCGCCTGGAGCGGTAGTTCGGGTGAGCTGGCAAACAGCGTGGCGATGGCGTCGCGCCTGGCAACTGCCTCGCGCTCGATTTCCGCTTGCACGGCATCGGCGCGCGAACGCAGCTCCGGATCGTCCTTGGCCCGCGCAATGTGCGTGGTGATGGCGATCTGGATCTCGTCGGTGATGGTGCCGTCGCGCAGTTGCGCGATGAAGCTCAACTGCGCGTGGACATCTGGCCTGAGCTTGATACCCAAGGTCTTAACGCCCTTGGTTCCTTGCTCGTCCGGTAGGGACATCTCTATCTCCTTTCTCCTCGGTGCTGTGCGGTCGGTAAGGGGCTTGTGCCACTTACTGGGACGACCGCATGACACCGACGAGGCGGCCCGGCGCTCATGCGACGGTTCGCTTCGCGCTGGCGCGAGCATCGTTGGTGTGGCGGAGCACCCGAGCGGCCGCGATGCGTTCGACGGCAAGTGCAGCGAAGTCGGGATTGAGTTCGATCCCCAGCCAGTGGCGTCCGAGATCCTCGGCGGCAACCGCCGTGGTGCCGCTGCCGATGAAGGGATCGAGCACCATCCCCGGTTCGGTCGGCGCCGCGCAGAGGCAAGTCGGCGCCAGAGCAGTTCGGGTAGCGGTGCCACCGAGGGCGCGGATGACCCGTCGCCGCCACGGCAGCCGACAGGCTGTGCAGCGGGCTTCGGGGCAGCCGGCCATGATCGCCCGAGTCGCGAGGCTCAGTGGAAAGGTCGCGTGATGCGCTCCTCTAAAACTTGAGGTGGCGAGCGACCAGACGTCGCCGGGGTTCTTGCCGAGCGGATGACCGACTCGCCCTTCTGCCTTCACCAGGTCGAGGCCGCCGGCATTGTCACCGTTGGGACCGCGCCAGCCTTCGCGCTGCCGCGTCATCGGTGCGCGGGTGCCGCTGGCGTGGCTGCGATGCGGCTGTCGCACGCTGTCGAGATCGAAGAAGTATCCGGGATTCTTGGCCAGAACATAGACAACTTCGTAGGTGCAGCTGAGCCGATCGCGGGCATTGCTCGGCATGGGGTTGGTCTTGGCCCACACGATCTTGTTACGGACGAGCCAGCCGCGTTGTTGGAGTTCCAGTGCTAGTCGTTCTGGGGAGAGCAACAGACTCTTGCGGGCTGCGCCCTGCGACGAGTGCATCGAGTAGGTGTCGCCGAGATTGAGCCAGACGGTGCCGGTCGGCACGAGTACGCGGTGCAGCTCGGTGCAAACATCGAGAAGTCGCGTTACCCACTCGTCGACGTGGGCTTCCGTGCCGAGCTGCCCGTCGCTGTCGTAGTTGCGGAGCCGGAAGTACGGCGGCGAGGTCAGCACCATGTCGACGGAGCTGTCGGGCAGGTCGCGGAGCCGCGTGAGCGCGTCGCCGACCAATATCTGGTCTGCCGAGTTGCCGGCCTCGTGGGCAGCGGTGTGCCCAGTGCGTGGTTGTTTGGGTGCGGTCATGTGTCACCTCCTTTCTGAATGAGTGGCAATAGTTGGTCGGGTGCGACGATGCGAAACAGCGCGTCGGTCAGTGTGCGATCGGCCGCGATTCCCTTTCGCAGCGCGGTGCGGCGGCGCTCCGCCAGGGCGAGATCGCGGGCGGTCATGCTCCAGATGACGATCGGGAAGGCACCGTCGTTTCGCTCTTGTTCGGTGCCGGTGCGGCGGTAGGTTTCGTACTCGCGGCACTTCTTGAGCACGGTGGGGATGCTTTCGGTGCCGAGGTCGATTTCGACGAACCAGGCATCGACGAGCTCGCTGCCGCTTGCCGCGGTTTCGACGTACAGGTCGGGCTTGAGGACAAGTCGCGCTCCACCGAGCCCGACGTAGCGACGCCAGGCGGGCGGTTCGAGGTCGCAGCGCAGCAGGTCGAGAGCGGACGATCGGGCCGCGGCCGCCAGTTCGACGTGGGTGCTGCCGATGGCCAGTCGGTGGTCCATGAAGCGCTCGGTCGGTTCGTGCTTGCGGCGTCGGATGGTTGTCCCTGATTCTTGGGCCAGCAAACGGTTGCCGACGTCGTCGACGAAATGGACGAGACCGTTCGATCCGGCGCGGACACCACCGATGCGGCGGTGCAGGGTGCCCAGGACGGCCATGGCCCGCAGGCGCGCCAACGTGCGGCGGGCGATGCGCGGTCCCGATTTCGGGGCCAGGTCGGCGAAATGCAAGGCGTGGATCTGGTCGACCGTCATTAATTGGTGTTGTTGGACGGATCGCAGAATTGCCCAGTCCCGGTCACTCAGACGATCGGCCACGGCGGTGAGATCCCGGGCGGGGCGGCGTCCGCGTCGGCGGCCTTTGGGTGCTGTGGTGCCCGAATGGGCACCATCATTCGTCGCCACCGGGATCAGATTTTCGCCGTCTACCAGGTGTGATTGCGTTGGCGGATTCGACGGGAACGGGTGGGCGATCGGGTGGTGTGGCGGCTGAGGTGAGGGTTTGGGTGCATTCATGACTCTGTCCTCCGCCGACGTCGCGGAGCGCCGATGTCGTCGCTTCGGCCGCTCCCGCTGTGGCCGTCGAGCAGTTCGGCGAAGCCGACTTCGATGTCGTCGAGTGGTTGGCCGTAGCGTTCGCGACTCAGTCGACGAATGTCGTCCGGGTCACTGGTGGTCGGTGGCGCTGGCAGCGTGACACCCGAGGCCCACGGTTGAACCGAGTTGTCGCGCATCAGGCTGGCGTAGACGTGGAAGGCCGGCAGTCGGCCAAAGTCTTCGACGCCGAGCACCGATTGCCCGGCAGCCATATCTTTGGCGTCGCCCGCTTGCAGCTGAAAGCAGATGCGGGAGCGGGCGTTGTTACGGAAGGCATCAAGCATCGATTTGGGCAGTTGAGCTTCGAACTGATGTGCGAGATGAAGGCCCGCGCGAAGCGACCGGGAGGTAGCCATGACATCGGCGAGATCCGTCGGCAAGCGCAAGTAATCCTGCACTTCGTCGATGTAGATCATGACCGGCGTCCGCGTGCCCTCCAGTGTCCCTGCCCGTTCCCGGATGGCCTGCCACAGTTCGGCCACGACCAAGGCGCCGAGCAGTTCCGCCGATTCGGGGCCGATGACGCCTTTTTGCAAGGGGACGAGCAGGATCTTGCCTTCGCGCAGTACCTGGCGGATGTTGAACTTCGGGGTCCGCTGGGCGAGGACCGCCCGCAGATGTTTCGACAGCAATGGGCGCAGCTTGTTACTGAGCGGAGCCACAACCGTCGCTGCCGCTTCTGGTGACAGCGATTCGAACCACTGCCAGAACGGCCCGGACGCGAACGGGTCATCGCGCATGGCGTGCTGGGTCAGCGACCGGCGAAAGCCGGGGTTGGTCAGCAGCAGCGGCATCATGACGAGGCTGGCGTCGTCGCGTTTGGCCAAGACCTCCAGACAGTTCCGCAAAATGTCAGCGCTGCGCGGACCGAGACTGTCTCCGTACAGGGTGGCGAAGGTGCCGAACAGTGCGTCGGCCACCATTTCTGGCGTCCGGCCGTCGCGCGGAGAAGCGCCTGTGCGGCTGAGCGGATTGATGCCGACGGGTGCCGAGTCGAGTGGATCGAGCACGACCACATCGCCCTTGCGGAGTTCGGGAATGCGGGCCAGAACGTCGGCCACTAAATCTTTGGGTTCGATGACGACGACGGGCCGATTTGCTTCTAGGTCTTGGACGATGAGATTCAGTAGCACCGTCGACTTGCCGACGCCGTTCGGACCGAGGATCCATGTGTGGCGCAGCGCGTCGGTGACGCCGTAGCCGATGGTGCCCGTCGCGCCGGGCGCGTTGGCGGTCGCCACGATGCGGGTGCCTGACTGCATAGCGGGGGTGGGCCGGACCGGTTTCGGATTGCGAGGCGGTTGACCCGGAAACGGCTCGTCGCTGTCGGCGATCGGCCAGGCCAGTAAGTGACTGACTTCAGACACGTTCAAGTGTTGGGCGGGGGTGAACATGGCCCATGTCGAACGCGGTCGATTGATGCGCTGCGACTTCTCCGGTACCAGGGAGAGATGAACGCCGGCTGCCTCGACGGTGCCGATGGCGGCGGCGAGGCCGAGCAGCAGCGTCTTGCGTCGGTCAGCGGTTGACGCGTGCACGCCGATTCGCAGCGCCGCGGTGAAGCCGTGTTGCCCGAGTTTGCGAAGGAGCGCTTGGCGAGCATCCGCACGATCGTCAGGGAGGACACCGTGCAGCAGTTTGCTGGTGACCGTTTGGCTTGGTTTGTCGGGACGGGGCGGCGGCAGCGTTGGTTGGCGACGCGGTCCGAGCACGACCTGGATGACCAGGCGTTCACCCCGATTGACGCTGGTGAGAGCATTCAGGATGGAACGCCCGGAGGCGACGCGATCGGTGGGTTCGAGCGGTCGGGCGGTGCTGGTCAGCTTGAGCCGACGCGCGGTCGTGATCTGGTCCCGCTGCTCTGGGAAGCGGGTGACGATGCAACCGGCGAGCAGTTGCTCGATCGAGCGCCGAGTCGCCGACGCGTGTCGCAGTTGGCTGCCGACAAGGTATTCCACGCCGGTGACATCAGCGCGGGCTTCGAGCACGAGCTGCGGGGCGTGGCGCTGGGCGGCCCAATCGCGGAGCAAGCTCAAGACATCGGCTTCCGGAAGCGGGTGCGGCAAGAACAGCTGCTGCCACACCATCGAGTCGGCCGATAGCGGCGGGGCGGCCTGGTCAGTCGTCATGGTCGACCTCCTCGCGCTGCTTCGATCCGCTGGGTTCGGTTGCAGCAGCGTCACTCTCAGGGTTTGATGCCGCTTCGGATTCGGCTTCAGCCATGGCGATGGCAATGACCGCCCGGCTGAGCTTGCGCAGATCCGGCGGGTCGCGGCGGACGGCGCGGACGGTGATCCGACGCGCTGGTCGGGGGTTGCCGCGAGTGCCGCGTCGTTGATTTGGTCGTCCTGTTTTTGACATAGCTGTGCTCCTCGATGGAATGACGGTTGTTATTTCTCAGGCCGCGAATGCGTAGATTTGCTTTGAAGCAATGCCTGGTGTCACTAACTATGCGTTGCTTGAAAGCAAAGCTCAATAGTGTTGGTGCATAACACAACACCGAATGGAACGGTGCTTCTCGATACGGATTGTCACGGCGTCACCACCTGTTTCGCACTGTGCGAAATACAACGACGCCGCCGACGATGAGTCCGACGATGCCGATGACGCCCAAGATGACGAGCAGGGTCGGCAACATCGCTTCGAGCAGGGCGAGGGCGCAGTACAGCACGAGGGTGCCGAACAAAACGCTGACGCACCAGCCGACGCAGCGGTCGATCCAGCCGCTCGGGTTGTTGTCGCTCATCATGACCGTCCAGGTGACGCGATCGATGATGTGCGGCGATTGCATTTCACGCACAGGCAATAGGTCCGATGCGGCGTCGCTTCCGACGAGTTGGGTTGTGTCCCAGCACCGCTGCGCAGCTCGCCGAGCAGGCCGTGATCGAAGCCGGCCGTGACACAGCCGCGTACGAAGCGCCGCTGGTCGTCGGGAAACCGTTTGGCGAACGCTTGGACGTAGGCCTGGCCGGTCAGGTCGGCGTGCAGCAGGCGCCAGACCAGTGAGTTCGGCGGATGGCCTGCCTTCTTTAGTTCGCCGAGATGCCAGAGCGATAACTCCAACTCGTCGATTAAGTCGAAGCTCAGCCGACGCCGGACGTGGTTGACGTCGTGCCAGAATCGCAGCGCGACGTTCGCGAACGGATCGGTGTAGACGACGTCGTCCGAATTCTCGTCCGAAATGGGCAGCGGTTCACCGCTCGTCCACGAGTGCTCGAACGCCGCAAGCAGCGCCGGATACGTATTCGGGGCGGCGGGCGTCAGGACAAAACCGAAGCCGACATCATGCTCCGTCTGACTGGCTCGGTCGATGATGAACCGACTGAGCGTGTCGCTGGCAACGGTGATCTCGTCGCGGCCGGCATCGAGGTCGGTCATGACCGACCGCCCTTTCGAGACTCGTTGCGGAGCAGCTGCTGCGCCCGGGTGTAGGCGACATGGATGCGTTCGACGGCATCGGCGGCGTCGCGATCGATGCGTTGGATCTCGCGGATCGATTGTTCGTGTTCCTCTTTCGCGCGAGCCCGTCGTCGCCACCAGGCGTCGATCGGATCGACGACGAGCATGACCAGCCCGACGTAGGCCGCGAACATCGCGGCGTACAGGAGTAGCCAGAGCAGTAGGCAGAGGCCGAAGTCGCTGAGAGTGCTCATGAGGGCCACCGCCTGACCCATTCGAGGACAAGCCCGGAGATCTCGGCGTTGAGCTCGGAGACGTGCGTGCCACTGGTGGGTGCCTGGTCGAAGCGCTGCTCGGCGTAGCACTGGACGTCTTCGGTGAGCCGCAGCGTGCGATCGAGGACGTAGTTCAGGATCTCGCTCGCGACCCGGGGATCATCGGTTTCGGGAACCGTCGGTCGCAGCTCGTCGGCGACATTCATCGTGCTAATGCTGTTGTTGTTCATAGGAATTCGCCCTCGCCTACAACTGGAACCGGGACACTTCGTGCCCGACGTAGGAGGCGTACATGTCGACGATGTGGTTCAGGCGATTCGCCGTCACCGGATCACCGTCGGCCTGGAAGTTGGCTTCCCGCGACAACATGGCCGTCGTCTGCAAGCCAATCGCGGCGACCATGCCGGCCGCCTGAACGCGAGTGCCGGTGACGAGGCCACGGGCGATCTCGCGATTTTGGAGACGCGAGAGTTCCTTGCCTTCAGCACGGCTGAAGGTGTCGGGGATTTGGGTGCCCGTGAGCGAATTGCTCGGACGAGGGACAAGATTGGACATTTCAACTACTCCTTTTCTTGGGTGCGCGAGTCGTCGAGATCTTCTAGGTCTCGAAACCGTAGAAGCGAGTACGGGATCTTGTAGTCGGCCAACTTCTTTAGCCGAACATCGTCGCCCGGCTGAGGTAGCACCCACGGTGGAATCGGCGAAGCACTTGACTTATTCATTTCCGTCTCCTGGCTTTGTAGATCCGTTGCGCGACTACTTCGGTGCAACCCGCTAGCCTCGATCTTTCGTGAGTCCCGCGTGCTGTCCTGAGCGGTTTCGGATTGGGTGTTT